>CAJBMR010000301.1 GCA_903954205.1 uncultured bacterium
CGCGGCAGCGATGCCGGCGACGAGTGCAGCGGCCGCGCCCGCTGAGCCCGCGGCGCGCGCCGCGTGGCCGGCCAAGCAGGCCTGGGAGCAGCTGCGTCGCCAGGTCGGCGGTCGCCTCATCCGCCCGGCTAAGCCCTGGGCCAACCTCAAGCCCGGGGTCGACGTACCCGCGAAGTTTAGGAATCCCTGGTACCTCGAGGAGCAGGCGGGCGCCACGCAGTCGACCGGAATGTTCAAGGCATGGCAGTCCACGCCCAGCGGGTACGCCGTCGCCGCGGAGAGCGGCAAGGACATCCAGGCAGCGGTCAACTTCGCGCGCAAGAACGATGTGCGCCTCGTGGTCAAGGGCACGGGCCATGACTACTACGGCCGCTCGTGCGGCCCGAGCGAATCCCTGCTCATCTGGACGCACAACATGCGTCAGGTCATCGTGCACGATTCCTTCGTGCCCAAGGGTGCTCCTCTGGGTATGGCCGGTGTCCCCGCGGTGACGACCACAGCGGGCAACCGGTGGCTCGAGGCTTACAAGATCGCCTCGGCCAACGGGCTTTATATCCAGGGCGGCGGGTGCACGAGTGTCGGCGCATGCGGTGGCTTCGCGCTCGGAGGTGGCTTCGGCTCCTTCAGCAAGCGCTTCGGCAGCGGTGCTGCCGGCGTGCTCGAGCTGACCGTGGTCCTCGCCAGCGGCAAGATCGTCACGGCCAACGCCTATCAGAACGACGACCTCTACTGGGCCCTGCGCGGAGGCGGCGGAGGCACCTTCGGCGTGGTCACGCACATGACCTACATCGCTCACCCCGAGCCCACCATCTCGGGCTGGATCGGCGGGCCCATCACCGCCAAGTCGGATGCGGCGTACCTCGAGCTCCTCCAGCGCTACGTCGAGTTCGCGGGATCGACGCTCACCGATCCCAAGTGGGGCGAGGGCGTGATCCTCAATGAGGCCTATGCGATGGCCGAGGAGTTCGACACCGGGCTCAACGTCATGCAGGTCGGCACGACGTTCCTCGACATCACGACCGAAGCAGCCGAGGCTGCCTGGGAGCCCTTCCTCGCTCCGCTACGTGCTCGCCCGGAGGACTTCACGGTCGACGTGAAGTTCAGTTCCCAGCCCTTCCGCAACCGCTGGAACCCGACCACGCGCGAGGCGATCTTCGACAACCGGCGCAATGCCCCGGCTGGCTACTTCTGGTGGACCGGCAATGCGGCTGAGGTCGGCGCCTACTGGGGCGCCTACGACGGCCGCGGCGTGCCGTGGTCGATGACGCAGGGTGAAAAGGCGCGCGAGCTAGCCCAGGGACTCTTCGATGCCTCGCGCACCTCGCTCATCCTCTGGCAGACCAACAAGGCGCTCTACGGCGAGGATCCCGAGGCCAAGGCGCGCGATCTCACGACCTCGATCAACCCGGCGGTCTTCAACAACGTCGCCTTCATCACCGTCGGCGCGTGGAAGCAGGGTAGGTACCCCGGTATCGATGGACATGAGCCCGATCGCGCGGTGTCGCAGGCGCAGTACGACGGCGTGATGGCAGCGTCAGCGGCCATTCACAAGGCAACGCCGGGTGGCGGGTCCTACTCCAACGAGGGCAACTACTTCCAGAAGGGCTGGCAGACCGAGTTCTGGGGCAGCAACTACCCGCGTCTGCTCGAGGTCAAGAAGAAGTACGACCCCACGAACCTCTTCACCGTGCACAAGGGTGTCGGCAGCGAGGGTTACTAGCCGCTCGGCGTAGGTCGCCGCGAGTGCGGGTTGGTCATTGTGCGGCTCAGTGCGAGTGACATCGATACTCAGCCGCACAATTCACCTGAGACGCGGGTCCTAGCCGCTCTTGCGGCGGAACTCCCGCTTGCCCCCGGCCTTGGCCGAGGAGCCCTTGGATGACCCGCCGGACGAGGACTGGCCCTGGCCCTGGTGTCCGCCCTGGGCCTTCTTGCGCTCCAGGGCCTGGCGGTAGCGCTCCTTCGGATCGTCCGAGGGTGCGTCGGCTGCGGGCTTGTCCTGGTCGTCGGCCATGGCCTCAGTCTGCCAGTCAGGGGAGTGGGCGGCCGAGGATGCGTCGGAGTCCGTCGCGCAGCGTCCAGGATTGCGGGCTCGAGGTGGGTGCGGCCTTCGTCCCCATGGCCGCGAGGACCGAGTCGTACGTCGCTCGCGGAAGGACGGCGCCCTCGCGACGCACCGCATCGGCGGGTACGGCGAGCAAGCGATCGCGGCGTAGCCAACTGGGCCGGCCATCGTGATCCCACGGCCCGGATCCGATGGCGAGCCAGTTCTGGTCGCCACCGTGATCGCGGCTCGACAGCATCATCCCGACGAGGCGGCCGTCTTCCGCTCGACCGAGAATCGCGATGGGCCGGTCCTTGCCGAGATGAGCCTCCTCCTCGAAGGAGACCCACGTCCACACGACCTCTCCCGGGTCCGGGTCGCCATCCATCTCCGGGGAGTACTCCCAGGTCACCACACCTCGATAGGTGTGCGCGCCACCGCGCTCGGGCGCGGGCTCCCCGGTCTCGCTCATCAGCCCCTGAGGGACAGGAGCGCGATGAGGTAGGAGATGGGCAAGCCGAAGTCATAGAGCAGGATCAGCGTGTTGCCGGGTGCGAAGTTCTTGACCTTCACCATCTCGCGCACGTGATTGGCGCCCGCGAGGACAAGGAAGACCGACTGCGCCACGGCGATCGGCAGCCACGCGGGCTCGGAGCTATTGGCGGCGATGATGCCGGCAAGGCCGAGGCCCAGTGAGACGAATCCGATCTCGTACTGGAACCCGTTCGTCTGCCACCCAATCCTCTTGGCGGTGCTCTTGGCGAAGACCGTGTGCATCACGGCGCTGGCCAGGAACATGAAGCCACCGGGGATGAAGAGCAGCCAGCGCATGGCGGATGCCATGGTGGACTCGTCGGGGGTGCCACCGGGAGCGGCGACATCCAGCAGGGTGAGGACCCACGCGATGACCAGGGTGATGAACGGAACAAGAATGCCCATATTCGGAATGTAGCGACGCAGCGGAGAGGTCACAAGGCTTTGCGGCGCGTGTCCCGTGCTCAGGGAGCCAGGCTCTCCTCGAGCGCTCGGCGCATGACGTCGGCATCGAGGTCTTGCCCGGTCCACAGGCGCGCATTGGTGAGGGCCTGATTGACGAGCATGCCGAGGCCCTGCAGGGTCGTCGCTCCACGTGCGGCAGCTCGCTGGAGGAAGACCGTGTCGGGTGGATTCGCCACGACATCGGCGACCACCATGCCGGGACGGATCGTCGCGTCATCGACATCAGGGGTATCCGTGCTGGGGTAGAAGCCGATCGAGGTGGCATTGACGAGAATGTCGACGCTCTCGGGCACGGCGTACGCACCCGACCACGTGACGAAATGAGCCGTTGCCGGCGTGCGGTCGGCGACAAGTGCAGCGAGTTCCTCGCCGCGGTCCGGAGTGCGATTGACGATGGTGACGGAGCGGGCTCCGGCGAGCGCCGACTCGACGGCAATCGCGCGTGCTGCACCCCCCGCCCCGAGGACGACCATGTCGCGGCCGGTCGGATCGATCACCGTGCGCAGTGACCGCACGAAGCCCTGGCCGTCTGTGTTTTCTCCCGTGAGGTGACCGTCCCGGTTGATGACGCAGTTGACCGCACCGATGATGCCCGCGGACGGCGCCATCGCGTCGAGGTAGTCGAGGATCGCCACCTTGTGTGGGATCGAGCAGTTGAATCCGAGCCAGCCCATGCCGATGGCGCCGCGCACTGCATCGCCCAGCCGCTCAGGAGGGACCTCGCAGTTGATGTAGCGGACATCCAGCCCCGCGTGGGCGTAGGCCGCCTCCATGACGGCAACGGTGGGGTTCTGCGCGGCTGACGTGGCAAATGAGCCGGTCAGGTCAGCGAGGAATCCGGTCATGGTCCCCTCCTCTCGGTCCGGTCGAGCCTAGTGGGCCATGATGCGCGCATGGCACGTATCGGATTCCTCGGAGTGGGCACGATTTCGGAGGCCATGGTCCGTGCGATGGCCGGACGCGAAGGGCACGACGACCAGATCTTCCTCTCCCCGCGTTCGCAGGAGAGGTCGAGCCGCCTGGCTGACGAGTTCCCGTCGTGCCTGCGGTGTGAATCGAATCAGGCTGTCATCGATGCGAGTGAGATCGTCGTTCTCGGCATGCGCCCGCAGCAGCTCGATGAGGCGCTCGAGGGTCTCGTGTTCAGAGACGACCAGGTGATCGCAAGCCTTATTGCTGGGACACCGCCGAGCGGGATCGCACCCCTGGTCGCGCCTGCGCACCGCGTATGCCAGCTCATCCCCCTGCCCGCGATTGCGCTGCGACGGGGGCCCCTCGTCATCAGCCCACCGATCCCCGAGGTCGTCGCGGCGCTCGCCGGCCTAGGCGAGATCGTGACCCTCGATGACGAGTCCCTCATCCGCACATTGAGTTGCGCCTCGGCGTTCATGTCCACCTACTACGAGATGCAGAACGCCCTGATTGCCTGGATTGTCGAGCAGGGCATCGATGAGGAGACGGCGTCACGCTACGTCCGAGCTGAGCTCGATGGCCTCGCCGCAGTCGGCCTGGCGACCCGCGATGCCGAGCGCCTCGCCTTGCCGATGGAGCACCAGACCAAGGGGGGCCTCAATGAGCGTGTCCGTGCCCAACTCCTCGCATCCGGCTGGTTTGGGACTTTGATTGATGCAATTGACAGCACTTATCGCGGCGCACGACTGCGCTAGAGGTGCTGCGACCTGATTCGCCACCTATAGTCGAATGATGCGCACCATCATCGGGGTCACCGGTGCCGCGGCAGTCGCCTTCGGTCTCCTTTTCGCTCCCTCTGCAGCTCGTGCTGAGGTCGCGCCCGTCTCGATGATGCTGTCTGGTGCGGCGACGTCCGCGAGCGATCCCAGCCCGGTGCAGCTCGACGCCGATGTCTACGTCCCCGAGGTCACGCCGGCCCCGGCCGTGCTGCTTGCCCATGGCTTCGGCGGGAGCAAGGAGGGGGTCGCCGAAGAAGCCCAGATGCTCGCGGATGCGGGTTACGTCGTCCTGGCCTACACCGCACGCGGCTTCGGCGAGTCCACCGGGCAGATCTCGATGAATGCACCGGACTTCGAGGTGGCCGACGCCTCCGCGCTCATCGACTACCTCGCCAGCCTCGCCAGCGTGAGCATGGAAGCGCCCGGAGACCCGGTCGTCGGAGTGGGCGGTGGTTCTTACGGCGGGGCACTCGCCCTGATGCTCGCCGGCTACGACGAGCGCATCGACGCGGTGTCCGCGGACATCACCTGGAACGACCTGGAGACTTCGCTCTTCGCGCAGAGCGCTGTTGACGGCGTCCAGCCCGGTGTCCTCAAGAGCCTGTGGACCTCTCTGTTCTTCTCCTCTGGTCTCGGACTCGAACCCGGTCAGCCCGTCAGCGAGTGCGGGCGCTTCACCGCGCAGTGGTGCGCGGCCTACGTCGAAGCGGTGACGGCGGGAGTCGTCTCACCCGAGGCGTCCGAGCTGATGGCGCAATCGTCACCGGGCAGCGTCACCGACCGGATCACCGCCCCTGTCCTCCTCGGCGCAGGGCAGGCTGACTCACTCTTCCCGCTGACCCAGGCCAATGCCAATGCCGAGCAGATCGTCAATGCCCCGGTGAAGGTCGTCTGGCACGCGGGTGGGCACGACGGCGGCATCGCCGAGACCGATCGTCTCCGCGCACTCACCCAAGCCTGGTTCGATGAGCACCTGCGCGGTGGCGCGACTGTGAGCGATTCCTTTGAGGTGTCCCTCGTCGAGGCATCCGCATTGAGCGATCGCGATCCCGGCACCGTGGAGGTGCTGTCTTCCCCGGCGTACCCCGGGATCTTCGGTGATGGCACGGTCGAGATGCCGGTGGCTGCTCCACCTCAGCAGGTACTCGCGCCTGCGGGTGGTGCTCCTGCGGCCATTACGTCGCTGCCCGGCGCGGGTGGACTCGCGAGTCTCGCCGGTGACCTGCTCGCCGTGCCTCTTCCCGGACAGACAGCCGGATTCTTCACCGAATCCCTCGGTCAGTCGATGCGCATCGTCGGCTCCACTCGAGCGCGCCTCACTGTGAGCAGCGATCGCCCGGTGGATGAGGCTGTGCTCTTTGCCTCCTTGCGCATCGTGAGCGCCAATGGACGGCAGACCCTGCCGCAGGGACTCGTCGCCCCGATTCGGATCGAGAACCTCGGTCCTGATCCGGTCACCGTGGACGTCGTGCTTCCCGGCATCGTCACCGAGGCGGCAGCGGGGGATCGCCTGGCCCTCGTCATCGCGACGACAGACCAGGGCTATCGCATGCCCCCCGGTCCCGCCGTCTATACGGTGGCGGCCGAGGGACCGCTCCTCCTGCCCACGCTTCAGGGCACAACGGCATCAGCGGGTACTCCGCCATGGGTATGGCCGCTCGGCGCCGCCATCATCACCGCGCTCATCTGGCTCGTGGTTGCGCTGCTGAGGCCGCGCGACCGTTCGGGTGAGACTCGGCGAGTCGGCGGAGCCGCCTCTGTCGGGCTGGCACGCCCGGAGCTCGCCACGGTGCCCCTGGCCACGCGCGACCTCGCCAAGGAGTTCAAGGGCGGTCTCAAAGCGGTGGACGGAGTGACCTTCGAGGTCCCACCGGGTGTGGTTCTCGGCCTGCTGGGACCCAATGGGGCAGGCAAGACCACGACCATGCGCATGGCGATGGGCCTCATCCGTCCGACCGCCGGGGACACGTGGATCTTCGGCCAGCATGTGCGACCAGGGTCCCCCGTGCTTGCGAGAGTGGGCAGCTTCATCGAGGGCCCCGGATTCCTGCCCCATCTCACAGGCCGCCAGAACCTTGACCTCTACTGGCGGGCGAGCGGACGCGAGGGCGGTGATCCTCACCTCGACGAGGTGCTTGAGATCGCCGGACTCGGCTCCGCGATCGACAGGAAGGTGCGCACCTACAGCCAGGGCATGCGCCAGCGACTGGGTATTGCCCAGGCCATGCTCGGGCTCCCCGACCTGCTCGTGCTCGACGAGCCCACCAACGGCCTTGATCCGCCGCAGATTCGCGAGATGCGCCAGGTGCTGCACGACTATGCGGCCTCGGGCAAGACCGTGATTGTGTCGTCGCACTTGCTGGGCGAGGTCGAGCAGACCTGCTCACGTGTCGTGGTGATGGATCACGGACATCTGATCTACTCGGGCACCGTCGAGAATCTCCTTGGGGGTCGCAGCGGCCTGCGGCTCGAGGACGTCTTCCTCGAAATGGTGGGCGAAGGCCACAGGGTGGACCAGTGAGCACGACCGTCGAGACGTCCTATGTTGCGCGTCACACGCTGACCATTCGGGTTGAACTCATCCGGCAGTTGCGTCGCCGGCGCACCATCGTGGCTTTCGCTCTCGCGGTTGCCCTGCCCCTGATCGTCGTCGCCGCCGTCAAGCTCGGGCCCGAGTCGCGCGGATTCGGCGATGGTGATCTCGATCTGGTGGGCCTTGCGACTGCAGGGCCGTGGAACTTCACCCTGACGATGCTGCTCTTTGCATCCGGCTTCCTTCTCACGATCATTGCCGCGATGTTCCTCGGCGACACGGTGGCGAGTGAGGCGTCGTGGTCCACCATGCGCTACCTGCTCGCCGCACCCGTGCCCCGACGCCGATTCCTCCGCGCCAAGATGATCGTCGGGCTCATCCTCACAGCGGTGACGCTCGCCATACTCATCGCGGTGTCCTTCCTCATTGCCCTCATTGTCTTCGGTTCCGCCCCCCTCACCAGCCCCCTGGGTGGGTCCTTTGATGTGGCGACGTCCTGGGAGCGACTGGCAATCGTGACCGTCTACATCGGGATCCAACTCCTCATCCCCGCGGGTATCGCCTTCCTCATGAGCGTGCTCACGGATGTCCCGCTGGGCGCCGTGGGTGCCGCGGTCATCATCGTCATCGTCCTCAACATCATCGACGCGATCGACGCGCTCGGTGACCTCAGGAGGTTCCTGCCCACTGACTACGGCGGGGCCTGGGCTGACGCACTCGGCCAGCAGATCGTCTGGGACGACATGGCGATCGGAGCGTCGTACGCCGTGGTGACCTTTGCGGTGCTCGCAGGCATCGCCATGCTGCGGTTCGATCGCAAGGACATCCTCTCCTGACCCTGCTCGACATCCGGCTCTGGCAGGATGCCGTTGTCCCGGGGAGGATCACATGGCAGGTATGTCCGCGACATCTGCACCACCGGCTGCTCCCGCGCGGGCGGGCCTAGCGCTCACCGCGCTGATCCTCGCTGCGATCGTCGCGAATCTCAATCTGAGCGTGGCGAATGTCGCTCTCCCCGATATCGGCAAGGCCTTCGATGCTGGCCAGACTCAGATCAATCTTGTCGCGATCGGCTGCACCCTGGGCTTGGCGATGTCGGTGCTCTACCTCGGGGCGCTCGGTGACCGCTATGGCCGCAAGCTCATGCTCCTCCTCGGCATGGCACTGACGCTGCCGACGAGCGCCATCTCCGCGTGGGCTCCGTCCATCGACGTCCTCATCGCGGGCCGGATCCTCACGGGCGTGGCCGCGGGTCTCGCCTACCCGACCACGCTGGCGCTCATCACGGCACTGTGGGGACCGGGCAAGGCGCGCGTGCGCGCTATCGCTCTGTGGTCAGGCCTGAGCGGCGGTGGCGCGATCATTGGGCCGGTCATCGCCGGTGCCCTTCTGGAGTCGTTCTGGTGGGGCTCGGTCTTCCTCATCGCCGTCCCGCCTGCCGTGCTGGCCTTTGTCCTCGTCTTCATCAACGTCCCGGCGCACGTCCATGAGTCGACGGAGAGCGTGGACAATCTCGGCGGCGTGCTCTCCGTGGTCATGATCGGCACCTTCGTCATCGGCATCAGCACCGTGTCGGCACCCGGGATGCTGGGGCAGGCCCTCGCGCTCATCGGGGTCTCGCTCGTGGTTGGGGCGCTCTTCATCATGCGCCAGCGGCGCGCGAACAATCCGCTCTACGACCTCGTCTATGCGAGGCGGCGGATCTTCTGGGTTGCGGCATTGAGCGGGATGATCGTCTTCGGCTCGCTCATGGGGTCGCTCTTCGTCGGCCAGCAGTTCATGCAGAACGTCCTGGCCTACTCGACCCTGGATGCAGGGCTAGCCGTCGTCCCCATGGCGATCGCCATGGTGCTCTTCTCGCCCGTCTCCGGACGTCTGGTCTTGAAGTTTGGATCGCGCGACACCCTGCTCCTGGGTTTCGCCGTCATCATTCCCGGCTTCATCATCATGCTCATCGGCTGGCGCGAGCAGACGGCGTACTGGGTGATCGCTCTCGCCTACATCTGCGTGGGTGCTGGCACGGGGCTCGCCCTGACGCCAGCCTCGCGGGCGCTGACCAGTTCCGTGCCCGTCACGCGTGTCGGCATGGCATCCGGGACCTCGGATCTCCAGCGCGACCTCGGTGGCTCCGTCATGCAGGCGGTGCTTGGCTCGCTGCTCGCGGCTGGCTACGCGCTCGCGATGTCGAACGCCATTGCCTCCAGCGGCGACGCCCAGCAGATAACCGAGCAGACTCAGGCGACGCTGCAGCTTTCCTACGTGAGTGCCGCTGCGGTGGCGGAGCAGTACCCCCAGTACGCGAGCCAGATCGTTTCGGCCGCCCGCGAGTCCTTCCTCAGCGGTGCCAACTGGGCCTACGGAGCCGCCATCGCGGCGAGCCTGATCGGTGCGGTCCTCGTGTGGACGCGCTACCCCGGCAAGCAGGGGGAGATCGAACTCCTCAACGAGTATGCCGAGCAGGATGCAGCGGCGAACGCCAAGGGTTGATCGGCGTCAGTCTCCGACGGGCGTCAATAACTGAACGGCCACGCCTTGAAGTAGTTGCGCAATCGCAGCCATAGTCCGTAGAGACCTCTCGGCTCCAGGATGAGGAACAGGATGATGAGCAGGCCGAAGATGATGCTCTGCAACTCGAAGACATTGAGCAACCCACCCTCGCCGATGCCTCCGAATCCGGGGATGAATCCGGTGATCGTGTTGACCAGCTTGGGCAGCATCACGACGAAGACGGCACCCATGATCGAGCCGCTGATGGTGGCGAGGCCACCGATGAAGACGACGGCCAGGAAGTCGATCGAAAGGAAGATGTTCCAGGTCTCCGGCGAGATGCGACCGATCACGATGGAGAGCAGGGCCCCCGAGATGCCGGCGTAGAACGACGACACGGTGAAGGCGAGTGTCTTGGTGCGCAGCAGGGAGACGCCCATGACCTCGGCCGCCACGTCCCGGTCGCGCACGGCCGCAAAGTTACGGCCGAAGCGCGACCGCACGAAGTTGCGTGCGCCGAAGGCCATGACGAGGAAGATGACGAGGCAGGCGACGTAGAAGACCGTGAAGCGGTCGATGCGGTAGCCGAGGATCGTGTGGTTCGAGAAGAGGTCGAAGCCGAGGAAGACGGGTTCGGCGGGCGCACGTCCCACCCCTGCACCACCGGTGATGGGCTTGGCCTCCTTGAAGATGTGCTCTCCGATGAAGACCAGGCCCAGGGTGAGGATGGCCAGGTAGAGGCCGCGCACGCGTGCGGCCAGGGGCGCGAGGACGAAGGCGACGAGCGCGGGCACTAGGCCGGCGAGGGGCAGCCAGATCACCATGTCGAGGCCGAGGCCGATGACCTTGCCCTGCGCCTCGCCGCCAAGGACTGCCGCGGTGTAGGCGCCGACGCCCATGAAGAACGCCTGACCGAGGGACACCTGGCCGGCGTACCCCGTGAGGACATTGAGCCCGATCCCACCAATGGCGAAGATGAGCACCGTGGTGAGCAGTGCCACCATGTCGCGCTGCAGGAAGAAGGGGATGATCGCCATGGCGATGATCCCGGCGATGACCCAGTTGCGCTTGACGCGGGTGTTGAAGATCGACATCTCGAGCACATAACTCGTGAAGAGTTGGGGTCGCCCCTTGACGGTGTGCAGTGATGCCTTGGTTGCGGTCGTCATACCCGCACCACCTCCTTGGTGCCGAAGAGGCCGTACGGTCGGACCATTAGGACGACGATCATGATCAGGTAGGGCACGATCACGTCGAAGTTGGCGCCCAGCCAGGGTGCGTAGACCGGCTGGTAGGTGCGCGTGAGGGACTCGGCCACGCCGATGATGAGACCGGCGATGACCGATCCCTTGATCGAGTCGAGTCCGCCGAGGATGATCACCGGCAGCGCCTTGAGTGCGACCAGCGCCACGGTCGTCTCGACACCGGAACTTCCGGCCGTCAGCAAGGCGCCGGCGAGAGCGGCCATGGCGGCGGCGATGCCCCACGAGAGCCCGAACATCCGACCGACGTTGATGCCCTGGGCCAGGCTCGTCTCCTGATCGAACGCCGTGGCACGCATGGCCAGGCCGGTGCGCGAGCGGGCTAGGAAGAGTCCCACGATCCCAATCGCGACGAGGGCGATCACCAGGCGCGCGATATCGACGGTGAAGAGGCGCGCCCCGAAGACATCGACGGTGCTGAGGCCGAAGGGATCGTTGACGGTGAGCAGCTCTGAGCCGATGAGGCGTCCCGCCACGATGAGCAGGATGATGAAGATTCCGACGGTGACGGTGGCTGCGGAGAACGCCGGTCTGCCGACCATGGGTCTCAGGGCGATGCGCTCGATGATCATGCCGATGACCGCCATGACTGCCATGCCCAGCAGCACCGAGAGCCAGAAGGGCAGGCCGATGGCATTGCCGAAGGAACCGGTGAAGAAGGCGCCCAGGATCATCAGGGCCGGCGTCGCGAAGTTGATGACCCCCGTGGCGCGGTAGATGATCACGAAGGACACGCCCAGCAGAGATCGGAAGAGCGTCGTGTAGGGAAAGAGTGTGTCAGTACGTGTA
>CAJBMR010000302.1 GCA_903954205.1 uncultured bacterium
GGTCACGCGCTCGGTTGCTTCAGCATCACCGAGCCGCTGTCGGGCACGGATGCCACCGCGCTTCGCACCCGGGCAACCGAGCGCGACGGCTCGTGGACCATCACCGGGCGCAAGGCATGGGTGAGTCTCGGCGGGGTCGCCGACGTCTACGCCGTGGTTGCCAAGACCTCCGAAGAGCCAGGCCACTCGGATGTGGCCATGTTCATCGTCGAGGGAGCGGACCCGGGGGTCACCTTCTCCGCCCCGTACCGCAAGGCCGCCTCGGACTTCCTGCCCATCACGGACATGGAGTTGACCGAGGCCAACGCCTTCCTGCTGGTTCCCCCCGGCTCGGGCATGTCCGCCGCCCTGGCGGCCATCGACGTGGCCCGCTTCGACATCGCCGCCATCAGCGTGGGACTCCTAGCCGAGGCCCTCGATGTGGCCACGCGGTACGCCTGCCAGCGCGTGACCTTCGGCAAGCCAATCATCGAGCACCAGGGCCTTGCCTGGATGCTCGCCGACGTCGCAACGGACGTGGAGGCGGGCCGCCACCTCACCCGAGCTGCCGCCGAGGCCATCGGAATGCCGGAGGGCCGGGTCGCCATCGCCCACGCCAAGCGTTTCGCCCCGGACGCTGCTGTTCGGGGCACCGCCGCCTGCAGCGAAGTGCTCGGCGCCTATGGATGGCTGCACGACCACCCCATCGCACGCATGGCGGCCGTCGCCACGATGCTTACCGTGGTGGACGGCACCGCCGAGGTCCAGCGCATCGTCATCGCCCGCGACCTTCAGCGCCGAGCCAGCAAGTAGCCCCATAGGCCGCGCTGACGCCCAACGAGGAGCCACCATGACCGGGACGATCCCCTCCTTGGACGCCCCTGGAATCGCCGACAACGTCGAAGCAATGGCCAACTACGCCGACTCGCACTCCGTGGTGCGCATCAGCGCCAAGCGCTTCAGCGAATCGCCGTGGAGTCGTCATTACGCCGACGACCAGACTGTTTTCGGTGTCTACGGTGGCCGGCTCTACCCGCTCTCCCTCGGCGCGCACCCCGTCGCCGACTACTGGCACCTGCGCACCAAGGTCGCCTTGTTCGACGTACCCGAGAAGCCGATCGAGATCAGCGGACCAGACACCGAGGCTTTCCTGAACTCCTTGCTCACACGCGACGTCACCAAGGTGCCCGCTGGCAAAGCCCGCTACGCCCTCGCGTGCGATCACCGAGGCCGCATCCTCATGGACGGGGTCGTGATCAAGTGGGCCAAGGACCGGTTCTGGTATGTCCTCGCGGACGGTGACTTCCTCGGCTGGATGAGGGCACAGGCGGCCCACTTCGACGTCGAGGTGCGCGATCCTGATGTGTGGGTGCTTCAGATCCAGGGACCCCTCAGCCTCGATGTGCTGAACGCTGCATGCGACGACCAGTCACCCGAGCCACTCGCCTACTTCGCCGCGCGAGGCGCGCTCATGGGCGGGCAGGAGGTCCTCATCACCCGCACCGGCTGGACGGGTGAACTCGGCTTCGAGATCTACGCCGGACCCGATATCGATCACGACACCCTCTGGTCCCACCTCATGCAGCGGGGGGCAGCGCATGACCTGCGCTGCCTGAGCCTGGAATGCATGGGCATCCGGCGGATCGAGGCCGGCATCTTGGACAACGGCACCGATATGGATCCCGGCCTGACCCCCTACGACGTCGGGCTCGGGGCCTTCGTCGATCTCGCCAAGGAGTCCTTCCTCGGGCGGGAGGCTCTGGCGGCAGGCGACACCGGCAACCGACTCACTGGCATCGTCGGGCCCCGGGCACCGCGGCCCGGCGAAAGCCTGCTCGTCGACGCTCGCGAGGTGGCGCGGGTACGAGCTGGTGCGTGGTCACCGACCCTCGGGAGCGGTATCGGCTACGCGCTCTTCCTCGGACCCCCCAGCGACGAGAACCCGCTGGTCTCAGCGATTGACGGCAGCGTCTTCACACCCCACACGCTGCCCTTCCTCGACCCAGAGAAGCGACTGGCGCGAGGGCTCCCGCTCGATTAGCCCCGCGCGCTCGCCTGCGGATCGTCTACCGAAAGGACGACCATGCTCGCTGCCTACGTCACCGAACTCGACCCGACCGGCGCCATCCCCGACATCGCCGGCTAACCGCTACGGTCGGCGCATGAGCCTGCGCCAGACGCCGCTGCACTCCCGCCATATCGCCCTCGGCGCCAAGATGGCCGACT
The DNA here is from genome assembly GCA_903954205.1 of uncultured bacterium. Classification (GTDB taxonomy): domain Bacteria; phylum Actinomycetota; class Actinomycetes; order S36-B12; family S36-B12; genus Mxb001. The sequence goes on from CAJBMR010000302.1 coordinate 2,206, forward strand.
TCGGCGGCTGGGACATGCCGATCGAGTACGTCGGCACCGTCGCCGAGCACACCGCCGTGCGCGAAGACGTCGGCGTCTTCGACGTCTCGCACATGGGCTACGCCGAGGTGGTCGGGCCTGGCGCGATCGCGTGGCTCAACTCGGTGGTCACGAACGACCTCGACCGCATCGGACCCGGGCAGGCGCAGTACAACCTGCTCTGCGACGACAGTGGTGGCGTGATCGACGATCTCATCGTCTATCGCATCGACGATGACCACGCTTTCATCGTCCCCAACGCGAGCAACTCCGATGCAGTGGTTGCCACGCTCACAGCGGCCGCAGCAGGCACCGGCGTTACCGTGACAGACAAGCGCGAGGACTACGGCATCCTCGCTGTCCAGGGGCCGCGCAGCGATGCACTGCTCGAGGCAATCGGGCTGCCCGCGGGTCATGACTACATGAGCTTCGCCTTCGCAAGGTGGCAGGACAGCCCAGCGGTCGTGTGCCGCACCGGCTACACCGGCGAGCGCGGCTACGAAATCCTGGCCCCCGCTGCCGTCGTCACCGACCTATGGGATGCGGTTGTCGGCGCGGGAGCCACACCCGCCGGCCTGGGGGCACGAGACACCCTCCGCACGGAGATGGGCTACCCCCTGCACGGTCACGAGATCTCGCTCGACATCACGCCCGTGCAGGCAGGCCTGGTGTGGGCGGTGGGCTGGGACAAGCCTGAGTTCGCCGGGCGGGAGGCGCTCGTCGCCGAGCGCGCGGCCGGAGCGCGCAGACGGCTACGCGGACTGCTCGCTGCGGAGCGTGCCATCCCCCGGCCCGGTATGCAGGTGCTGAGCGCCGACGGAGACGCTGTCGGGGAGACGACCAGTGGCACGTTTTCACCGACACTGAAACAGGGCATCGGCCTTGCCCTCCTCGAACCCTCCATCAGCGAAGGTGACGAGGTGGTGGTCGACATCCGCGGCCGTCAGGCGCGCTTCATGGTGACGAAGCCTCCGTTTGTCCCACCGCACGTCCGCTGACCGTGAGTCCCACCACCGCCATAACGATGACGGTGGTGACGCCCGCGACCGGCGCGACGAGCTCCCAGCCGCTCGGCAGTGGGAAGAGCGAGAAGTACAAGACGACGAGCACGATGACGACGCCTGCAATGGGGATGAGGGCTCCCAGGCGCGCGCGACCACCTCTGCGCCAGAGCACGACGGCCGCGGCCACGCATGCGGCGCCGTACGCCGACACGATGAGGACCCCGGCGTAGTCGCTGGTTAGTTCAAAGACGGAGAAGGGCACCGCCGCCGTCGGGATCATCGAGAGCACGACGATGCCTGCGCCGACGCACGCCGTGATGACGCTCCCCAGCACAGGTGTCGACCACCGGTGCGAGAGCACGCCGAGGCGCTTGGGTAGCACTCCGTCGCGACCGAAGGCAAACATGATGCGTCCGCCGGCGATCTGCGCGGCGATCATGCAGGCAAGCGAGCTGACCGCTCCACCGAGGGTGATGAGGTCACCGAGTGCCGTGGAGACGTAGGTGTCGGCCATGTCCCCGGGCAGCGATGCGCTGTTGACGAAGGCCTGCATTTCACTCGACGACGTACCGAAGGACCACACGCCTACAGACGTGACAAGGATGTAGAAGACGTTGACGAGGATGGCGGTGGCGAGGATGGCCACGGGCACATTGCGCGTGGGATTGCGCGTCTCCTCACCCGCAGCCGCAGCGCCTTCGAATCCCGCGGTCGACAGGATCGCAAAGGTGAGCGCCAGACCCAGCGCTCCCGTGGACGCACCGTTCAGACTGAATTCCGAGAAGTCCACCGTCTGACCCTGCGGGCCGCCTGTGGTCAGGAGAGCCACGAGGGTGAGGATGACGGTCACCGTGATGAGCGTCATCGTGACGCCCTCCATGCCCAGCAGCAGGTGCCCCGCTCGACGCGCGGGACGGATGGAGAAGAAGAGCGCCGTAGCCAGCCCAGCCGCCATGAGCGCAAACGTCGCGGGCGTAGAGACGGTGAGGCCGGTGAGAGCCCCAATGAAGCTCGCGGTGAAGATGCCGAAGGAGGCAGCGGTGAGCGCCGTGAAGGTGCAGTAGGCCGACAGCAGCCACAGACCCGAGATGGCACCGGCGCGCGGTCCGAGCTCGAGGCCGACAAGCGTGTAGAGCGATCCCGCCACACCGTGGCGCCGCGTGAGGACGATGAAGGCGATGGCGATGGTGGCCAGCGGCACGAGCGCCATGACGTAGACGACCGGGACAGCGCCGCCGACCTGCTCCGCCATGGCCTGAGGGTTCAGGCTCACCGACATGCTCGGGCCCACAACGGCGAGCGACACTGCGATCGCGCCGAAGAGCCCGAGGTTGCGCACGAGACCGGTAGGGACCGCGTCAGTCGGGCGCGCAGCTTCGCGAGGAGTGGCCATGGCGAGGGACCCTAGCGGCTCGTGACATCCGCGCCCGGCTATAGGTGCCATGGCCTAGGGTGCTCGCCCATGACGAGCATCGCACTCACCAACACCCCCGTGACCACTCTCGACGTCGACGCCCTGATCGTGGGCATCACCGCCAATGGCAAGAAACGCGCCGAGGGCCCCCCGGCACTGCCTGCCGATGTGCGCACCTCCCTCGAGAAGGCCCTCGAGGCGTTGGGCGCCACGGGCAAACTCGGTGAGATCACGCGCGTCCCGGGCACCGGCCTGGTCAAGGCCCGCATGATCGTGGCCGTCGGCCTGGGCGAGGCGCGGATCCTCGACTACGAGAAGGTCCGTCGCACAGCGGGTGCCGCCCTGCGCAGTCTTGCGGGAGCCACTTCCGTCGGCATCGTCGTGACCGCTCCCGACGGGCCGCGTATCGAGGCGGTCGCCGAGGGCGCCTTGCTCGGCAACTACGCCTTCCACTCCTTCCGTGGTGCGAGCGCCGCCAGCCAGCCCGCGCCCGTGCAGAAGATCGTGATCACCGGCGACCCCAAGGACAAGGATCAGGCTGCAGCGCTTGCACGCGCCGAGATCATCGCCGAGGCCGTCAACTACGCGCGCGATCTCGTCAACACTCCCCCTTCCGCGCTTCCCCCCGAGGAGATTGCGCAGCAGGCGATCGAGGCCGTGCGCAAGCTGCCCGTGGGTGTCGAGGTCTGGGACGAGGAGTCCCTGGCGCGCGATGAGTTCGGCGGGATCCTCGCCGTCGGTCAGGGCTCAGCAAATCCTCCCCGACTCATCCGCATGGAGTACGCGCCCAAGGGAGCGAAGCGCTCGATCGCGATCATCGGCAAGGGCGTGACCTTCGACTCCGGCGGCCTGTCGCTTAAGCCGCCGAAGGCGATGGAGACGATGAAGTGCGACATGAGCGGTGCCGCTGCAGTCATCGCCGCGGTCAGCGCGATCGCACAGTTGAAGCTCAAGGTCAAGGTCATCGGCTGGATCCCCACCGTGGAGAACATGCCCGGTGGCCATGCGCAGCGCCCCGGCGACGTCATCACAATCTACGGCGGGCGCACGGTGGAGGTGCTCAACACCGATGCTGAGGGTCGGCTCATCCTCGCCGATGCACTCGTGGCCGCGTCCGAGGAGGAGCCCAACCTCATCATCGACGCGGCCACGCTCACAGGTGCGCAGACCGTCGCACTCGGTGACCGCACGTCGGGAATCATGGCCAACGACGACGACCTACGAGTCGCGATCTACGAGACCTCGAAGCGCGCGGGCGAGACGATGTGGCACATGCCCATTCCTGAGGAGTCACGCGGCACCCTCGACTCCCCCATCGCCGACATCAAGAACATCGGCGACGGCAAGGGCGGCATGCTCAGCGCCGCTGCCTTCCTGCGCGAGTTCGTGCCGGAGGGGCAGCCCTGGGCCCACCTCGACATCGCCGGGCCCGCCTTCAACGACGGCGGGCCCTA
>CAJBMR010000303.1 GCA_903954205.1 uncultured bacterium
ACCGACTCGGTCGGGTGTGCGTGCACGAAGGGCGGCAGGTCGCCGGACTTCCCGCGGAGCACGTCGCCGACGGTGCGGTCGTCCGCAGCGGGGCCGAAGCCGTACGACGCCAACCAGTCATCGTTGAAGACCTTGGACAGGTAGCCGCGACCGCTGTCGGGCAGCAGAACGACGACCATGTCGTCGGCACTCGCCCGGCGCGCGACGTCGAGCGCGGCCACGACCGCCATCCCGCAGGAGCCACCCACGAGCAGGCCTTCCTCGCGCGCCATCCGGCGCGTCATCTCAAAGGAGTCGCGGTCGCTCACGGCGATGACCTCGTCGGGGACGGCGGCGTCGTACGTCGTCGGCCAGAAGTCTTCGCCCACTCCCTCGACGAGGTAGGGGCGGCCCGTGCCGCCGGAGTAGACCGAGCCTTCCGGGTCGGCCGCGATGATCCGCACCCGTCCGTCGCTCGCTTCCTTGAGGTAGCGCCCGACGCCGCTGATGGTGCCGCCCGTGCCTGCGCCCGCGACGAAGTGAGTGACGCGGCCGTCGGTCTGCTCCCAGACCTCAGGGCCGGTCGTCTCGTAGTGCGAGCGCGGGTTGTTGGGGTTGGAGTACTGGTCGGGCTTCCAGGCACCCGGGATCTCGCGGGCAAGGCGATCACTCACCGAGTAGTAGGACCGCGGGTCCTCGGGATCGACGGCCGTGGGGCACTCGACGACCTCGGCGCCGTAGGCACGCAGGACGTCCTGCTTGTCCTTGGACACCTTGTCGGGGCAGACAAAGACGCACTTGTAGCCGCGCTGCTGGGCGACGATCGCCAGGCCTACGCCGGTGTTGCCGCTCGTCGGCTCGACGATCGTGCCGCCCGGGCCGATGAGGCCGTCGCGCTCGGCCGCCTCGATCATCCGGGTGGCGATGCGGTCCTTCACCGAGCCGCCCGGATTGAGGTACTCGACCTTGGCGTAGACCGGACACTCGATGCCCTCGGTCACGCGGTTGAGCCTCACGAGAGGGGTATTGCCGATGAGATCCACGACGGAGTCGACGACGCGCACGGGACAAGAGCCTAGTCTGTGCCCGTGGCCCGCACACCTGCTGTCGCCCTGGGTGCCGGTGTCTACCGGATCCCCACGCTCGGCGACTACATCAACTCCTACGCCTTCGTCGACGACGACGGGTCGGTGACCCTCGTCGACTGCGGCCTCAAGCGCGCCCCGGCCAAGATCGTGAGCGCACTCGCTGCCATCGGCAAGCACCCCCGAGACGTGCAGCGCATCGTGCTCACCCATGCTCACTTCGACCACTCGGGTGGCGCCTCGCGCATGGTCGACGAGACCGCCGCCCTGGGAGTCGACGTCCACGCGGATGACGCCGAGTATGTGCGCACCGGCACACGCGTGCCCGGTGACACGACGTCCACCTCAGGGCGGATCTTCGCGCGCGCACCCTGGGGTGACTTCCGCGCGACGCCTGTCTCCACCGAGCTCACCGACGGCCAGGTGCTCAACGTCGCCGGCGGCCTGCGCGTCCTTCACACGCCAGGGCATACGCCAGGGCACATCTCGCTGCTGCACCCCGGGACCGGCGTACTCATCACGGGTGACTCGATCTTCAACATGAACTCCCGCATGTCATGGCCGACCAAGGTCTTCTGCACGTCGTTCAGCCAAAGCGTCGAGACTGCCCACGCACTCGGTGAGGTCGACTACGGCATCGCCGCCTTCACCCACGGGCCCGAGATCCGCGACAACGCCCGGGAGCAGGTGCGCGGCTTCCTGCGGCGGGCGGCCCGGAAGTCTGCATGAGGCCAGGCCCCATCGCCCGCTCTGCCGCCGCGCTCGGTGCCACCGCCGTCGCTGCCGCCGGGCTGCTCACGGCACAGGCCTTCGAGGCCCGGCGGCGAATCGGGCGGCGCACGACGTCCGCTCCCTACGCCGACGGCCGGTACGGCAGTGGACCCGGCACCTCGATACGCCTCGCCATCCTCGGCGACTCCGGGGCCGCCGGACTGGGAGCGGGGCACCCCGAGGACACGATCGGTGCCATCCTCGCGACAGGGCTTGCCCAGGTGTCGGGTCGCACCGTGACCTTGAGCAACCATGCCGTCATCGGTGCCCAGACATCAGACCTCGATGGGCAGGTGGACCGGGCGCTGTGGACCAAGCCCCATGTCGCCGTCATCATGATCGGCGCCAATGACATCACCCACGTGGTGCCGCGTTCGCTCTCGGCGCGTCGACTCAGGAGAGCCGTAGCTCGACTTCGGGAGTCAGGCACCGAGGTCGTCATGGCGACCTGCCCGGACCTGGGCACGGTCAAACCCGTGCCGCAGCCACTGCGCTCCGTCATGCGGCGAGCGTCGCGTCGCCGCGCCGCGGCGCAAGCCGAGGCGACGTTGGCTGCGGGCGGGCGTCCGGTGTCCCTTGGGGACAGGCTGGGGTCAGGTTTCGACGATCACCCCGACATCATGTTCTCCGCCGACCGCTTCCACCCGTCGACCGATGGCTACTCCGCACTTGCCCAGGCACTGCTCCCCGAGGTCATCGCGGCATGGAGCCTGGGCAGCGAGGGCGAGATCCTCCCGGCACTTGCCGAGCCCGCCGAACAGCCCTAGCTCACAGCCCCGTCGTCACAGGGTGAATCGCACCTCGCGCAGATCAGCAGTCACCGCCGAGAAATCACCCTCGCTCGGCACGAGGGACAGGACGTCTCGGCCAGTCACGGCCACCTGGTCTCCCACCGCCGCGTCCCCGACATCAGGAACGGGTCGATGGGGAGCGCCGCTGACGTCGGCCGCCCGGTCGGCGAGGCGCTGCGCAAGCGCGCGGGCGCCCGCTGCCCGACTCGGGTAGTCACCCCAGGGGGCTGCAAGCCGGGTCAGCGGCATGGTGCGCAGGCGATCGACGACGCGGCTGAGTTCGACCGCGGCGTCGTCCGCAGTAGTCACGCCCGAGCGACTAGTCGCGGCCGGAGGCGATGATGGCGAAGAGGCGCAGGAACTCCAGGTAGAGCCACACGAGGGTCACGAGGAGACCGAAGGACATGCGCCACGACTCGCGCTCGGGCAGCCCCATGGCCACACCCTGCTTGATGGCCTCGAAGTCCAGCATGAGGGTGAATGCCGCCAGGCCGACTCCGAAGATGCACAGGAGCAGGCCGAGCGTGCCGACGCCGTAGAAGCCCCAGCCTCCACCGACACCGAACATCGCCGCGATGAAGGAGGCGATGCCGATGAACAGGTAGGACACCATCGCGACGAGCATGACCTTCATGAACTTGCTCGTGACCTTGACGATGCCCGTGCCGAAGAGCAGGAGCATGACGCCGAAGGTGGTGAAGGTGGCGAGCACCGCCTGGAGCACGAGGCCCTCATAGTCGGATGCGAGCGCGATCTGGTTGTACCAGTAGCTCACTGCCCCGAGCATGATGCCGGAGACAGCGGCGTAGAGGATCGTCAGCGGCGGGCTCACCTTGCGCTTCATGGCATTGACAAGGCCGAGCCCGATCGTTGCGATCATCGCGCCGAAGACGAGGAGCGTGCCCACACCGGGCATGGCCTCGGTGATCATCCAGCCCGCGAAGGCCATGACGACGGCGATCGCGAACATGATCGCGCACTTGACCATGACGTCGGCGTAGGTGACGCGCTGCCCGGCGGGCGCCGGGATCTGGACGCCGGAGTAGATGCCGGCGTCGTCCGACGCGGGGGCAGGGGCAGGGACGGGGGCGGCGGTGCCCACCTGGGCCGAGGCGACCGCGCTGCGGCCCTCCTCGTAGGCGAACCCGGCCCCTGAGCGGCTGGCCTGGGCGGCGTCGCGGTCGATACGGGCGAGGACGGGGTTGGCCGTCTGCATGCTGCTCCTCCTGCGGTGGCGGGGCAGATTTACCCGCCCCGTGGAGCGGGCCCTCGCCCGCTTCCTCTCCACGTTAACCGATTCGGGGCCGGAAGCAATCCCCACGCGGCGGACAAGACCGGCGGGTCGGCGAAGCCGGCCCTGTCGGGCTTTGACGGTCGGGGGCCCGGTCAGGGCACCTAGGCTGGGCGCGCCTCCGTAGTCCAATTGGCAGAGACGCCCGGCTTAAACCCGGTCCAGTGAGGGTTCGATCCCCTCCGGAGGCACGTTGTCCGCAAGGGACACGGCCCGGCCGAGCACGTCATCCAGCATCGGCTCGGTGAGCCGGCCGGTGAAGGTGTTTTGCTGGCTGGGGTGGTAGCTGCCCACGAGCCATCGGTCGCCCACGCGTGCCGTCGCCCCGTGGCCGAACTTCGG
>CAJBMR010000304.1 GCA_903954205.1 uncultured bacterium
CGAGGGCATGGGTGACCCGTCCTTTCCTTTGAACTTCCACAGCCTCCTGGGCGTGGCTCAGGGAGCGGACCCCACCGATCAGATCTTCTCCGTCACTGTCGATGGTGACGGTGTCACCTACCATTCCCGTCCCTTGGATGCCCCGCTCACCCTGGTCGGCGAGCCGTCCCTGCGGTTGATCGTCGTTCCCGATCAGCCGGAGACTGACCTGTGCGCCTTGCTGCACGAGGTGCGCACTGACGGGTCGGCGATCCTGCTGTCCACCGACCTCGTTCGGATGAGCCGATGCTCTGCTGGTGATGCTCCCATCCGTGTCGGAGAGGAAAACCTCCTTGAACTGAACGGCTTCCGCTTCGTCTCACGCACACTTGCGCCTGGCTCGCGCCTGCGTCTGACCCTGCGTTCGGCGTGGTCGTCCATGACGTTCCCGTCCGATGACTTCGCTCAGGTGCCCGTCACCCTGATCGTGCGACACCGACCTGACACGATGCTCGCCTTGCCGCTGGGAGGAGCTACCTAAGATGCGCCGAGATCTGCCGCCGAGTTTCATCGACGAGTTGCATGCGGCCCTGCCGGGTCAAGTCACCGTCAACCCGACCGAGCTCGCCCGCCACGGACGCGATGAGTCGTCGCTTCCTGAGGTGCCACCCGATGCGGTCGTCATGGCCCGATCGACCGAGGACGTGAGCACCCTTCTGCGCCTGTGCCATGCGGCCGACGTGCCCGTCATTCCCTTCGGCATGGGCTCATCCCTGGAAGGGCATGTGCTGCCCGTCCACGGCGGCGTGAGCCTTGACCTGTCGGAGATGAACGCGATCCTCGATGTCCGCCCCGATGACCTGCTGGTCGTCGTTCAAGCAGGGGTGTGCCGTGTGCCTCTCAATGAGCGCCTCGCGCGCGACGGGCTCTTCTTCTCCGTCGATCCGGGTGCGGACGCCACGCTCGGGGGTATGGCATCCACGGGCGCCTCCGGCACGACCACGGTGCGCTATGGATCCATGCGCGACAACGTGCTTGCGCTCACGGCGGTGCTCGCCGATGGCACCGTGATCCAGACGGGTCGCCCCACGCGCAAGGACAGCGCGGGCTACGACCTCACGCGCCTGCTCGTGGGCTCCGAGGGCACCCTCGCGGTCATCACCGAGCTCACCCTGCGGGTCTTCGGCATCCCCGAGTGCATGTCGTCGGCGCGCTGCACCTTCACGAGCCTCAGCGATGGTGTTGCTGCAGCGACGGCCATCGTCCGCATGGGCATCCCCGTAGCGCGATGCGAATTCCTCGACGCGGCCAGCGTGCGCGCCGTCAACGCCTACGAGGGCACCGACCTGCCGGAAGCCCCGTCCCTGTTCTTCGAGTTCCATGGCTCGCCCGCGTCCGTGCAGGAACAGGCCCAGGAGGCCCACGCCGTGGTGGCTGATTTCGGGGGCTCGGACTTCACCTGGACCGCCGACGAGGGCGAGCGTCGCAAGCTCTGGCATGCCCGGCACAACGCCTATCCCGCGGGATTGGCTGCTGTGCCGGGTGCTCGATCGCTCACCACCGATGCGGCGGTGCCACTGTCACTCCTACCCGAGGCTGTCACCCGTGCCGAGTCGATCTTCACCGGGCAGCCCTTCGTGTGGTCGATGCTCGGCCACGTTGCCGACGGCAACTTCCACGCCCTGCTGCTTTTCGATCCGGCCGACGTCGTGGCGAGCGATGCCGCCCATGGCGCGGCCAAGGAGCTCACCCGCGAGGTGATTGCCCTCGGCGGCACATGCACGGGCGAGCACGGCATCGGTCTTGGCAAGCGCCAAGCCCTTGTCGACCAGGCGGGGGAGTCGACCGTGGCAGTCATGCGTTCGATCAAGCAGGCCCTCGACCCGCGCGACATTCTCAATCCCGGCAAGGTCCTTTTCCCCGTCCACACGTAAGGCCCGACTCACGGAGGCATCTCATGCCAGTATCCAGCACCACCCGCGTAGACCTTGGTCCTTCGCACGGCGTGCGCATGCGGCGCGCGAGCGTCCCGATGCGCGATGGTGTGAGCCTCAACGCTGCCGTCTACACCCCGCGATCGGGCGAGCGCGTACCCGCTGTCATGGAGCTCACTCCCTACACCGTGGACTCAGCTCATGGTGAGGGCCAGTACTTCCCCTCCCGTGGGTTCGCCTACGTCGTCGCCGACGTGCGTGGACGAGGGGATTCCGGTGGGGAGTTCCGTCAGTCGCTCAATGACGCGGTCGACGCGGTCGACCTCATCGAGTGGATCATCCAGCAGCCGTGGAGTGACGGTCGCGTGGTGCTCTACGGAGGCTCGTACTCCGGCCACAACCAGTGGATGATCCTCGGGATGCGCCATCCGGCACTGGTGGCTGCGTCGCCGGCGGCGGCGCTTGCCTTTGGCATCGACATCCCGCGGGGCGGCGTCCCCAATGCCTACGACTTCAAGTGGCGGGCGATGGTGCTTGGCAAGCCGCTCTACACCATGTCCGGCACGGACGGCGGCCTGTGGGCCCAGGAGATCCGCGAAGCGATGGTGGAGGGTCGGCCGATCTGGACGGCGGCTGACGCTTTCGGAGTTCCCTACGACGATGACGTGCGACGTTTCATCGAGCAGCCGGGCCTCGAAGACTGGGCTGACTTCCTGCCTACCGATAAGCAGCTCACCGGTCTCGATGTGCCGGTACTCACCGTCACCGGCACACACGACGACTGCATGCCCGGCACCATCTACCACTGGCAGCGCTTTGTTGATCTTGCCGACCCCCAGGCTCTCAACCAGAGCCATCTGCTCATCGGTCCGTGGGACCACGCGGGCACTGACTCTGGACACAATGTCGTCGGCGACCTGCAGTTTGATGAGCTCGCCCGAATCTCGATGCGTGAGATGCGCACCGATTGGCTCCGGCACATTCTCTTCGGTGAGCCGCGTCCTGCGATCCTCACTGATCGATTCGTCTACTACGTGGCCGGTGCGGAGCAGTGGCGTTCGGCACCCGCCCTGGAAGCTGCCACCGTCGACTCGCGGCCGCTCTACCTCCAGTCGACCGAGGGGCCCAACGACGTCTTCCACTCGGGCTGGCTGGCGAACGAGCCTGATGATGGACCGGACTACACGATGACCTTCGATTCGATGGATCCGCGCACTATCGACCTTGAGCTCGTGCCGCGTCCCAGTGCTGCTCCGGACAATCCGCTCTTTTCCCTCTCCTACAACAACCTCCTGATGATCCAGGCTGGCAATGACCCC
>CAJBMR010000305.1 GCA_903954205.1 uncultured bacterium
GCGAGCACGGCCACCGTTTCGAAGAGCAGCAGCGGCACGGTGAGCAGCCAGTCGACGTAGCGGTAGCCCTCGTTGAAGCCATCGCCCTTGACGAGCTCGAAGACCTCCTGCACGCCGGGCGTACCGGCGCCGACGGCGATGTACGCGTCGGAGAAGGAGTCGAAGATGCGCATGTAGTGGTAGGCGGCGATGAAGCAGACCATCGCCGAGACCACGAGTGCGAGTCGGTAGCGCGGCAGGACGCGGGGCGTCACCGCCAGCAGGAAGACCGTGGTCGCGGCCATGGACGCCAGCGCCAGGGACAGGATGTTGTAGACCGTTTGGAACTGAGCATTGGTGAGAGTCTCTACGACCTCCACGCAGCACCCCTTTCTCGTGGCGCCCTACGGCGCCGCTATCGGGCGCCCCTGAGGCGCCGTATGGAGGGGACTGTCCTCCGAATGGGGGGTTCCCGCAAGTTGAACCACCCATGGCGCGATATTTACGCCCCTGGGGGTGCGAAATTCAGGGGCCCTAGGCTTGCCGCGTGCTGAGAATCCGGGCGGAGCTGGTCGACGCCATGGCGGCCCATGCCCGGGCTGATCACCCCGATGAGGCCTGCGGGGTAATCGCCGGCCCCGAGGGCAGCGACCGCCCCGAGCGCTTCATCCCCATGGTCAACGCCGCCCGATCGCCCACCTTCTACGAGTTCGACTCGGCCGACCTGCTTCGGCTGTATCGGGAGATGGAGGACCTGGGGGAGGAGCCCGTGGTCATCTACCACTCCCACACGGCCACCGAGGCCTACCCCTCACGCACCGACGTCTCCTATGCGTCTGAGCCCCTCGCCCACTACGTGCTGGTCTCCACCCGCGAATGCGGCCCCGAGGAGGGCCCCGTGGAAGTCCGCTCCTATCGAATCGTCGACGGGGTGGTCACGGAGGAGCAGATCGAGATAGTCGCCTAGGCTTGCCCCCATGTCCGTCGAGGTCCGTATCCCCACCATCCTGCGCTCCTACACCGGAGGCGACAAGAACGTCACCGGTGAGGGAGCCGACCTGCGTGCGCTCATCGTCGACCTCGACGCTCGCTATCCGGGCATCGCCGACCGTCTCGTCGACGAGCAGGGCCTGCGCCGATTCGTCAACGTTTACCTCAACGATGAGGATGTCCGTTTCCTCGGCGGGCTCGACACGGTAGTCGCCGACGGCGACTCCGTCACGATTCTCCCCGCCGTCGCCGGCGGCTGACCCCGCGCGCCATGCGCTACGACTCTCTGCTCGACTCGGTCGGCAACACTCCGCTTGTCGGATTGCCCCGCCTGTCGCCAAGCGCGGATGTGCGCCTGTGGGCCAAGCTCGAGGATCGCAATCCGACGGGATCCGTCAAGGACCGCGCAGCGCTGCGGATGATCGAGCAGGCGGAGAAGGACGGTGTGCTTACGCCGGGCTGCACCATTCTCGAGCCCACGAGCGGCAACACCGGCATCTCACTCGCCATGGCCGCGCGGCTCAAGGGATACAAGCTCGTCTGCGTCATGCCGGAGAACACCTCTGTGGAACGCACGCAGATCCTGCGTATGTGGGGTGCCGAGATCGTGTACTCCCCGGGCGCCGGCGGTTCCAACGAAGCCGTCCGCGTCGCACGGCGTATGGCTGCGGAGCATCCCGACTGGGTGATGCTCTATCAGTACGGCAATCCAGCCAATGCCGAGGCGCACTACACGACCACGGGCCCTGAAATCTTGCGCGACCTGCCCACGATCACGCACTTCGTCGCGGGCCTGGGCACGACCGGCACCCTCATGGGCGCGGGGCGCTACCTGCGTGAGCAGAAGCCCGACGTCCAGATCGTCGCCGCGGAGCCGCGCTACGGCGAACTCGTCTACGGACTCCGCAACCTTGATGAAGGCTTCGTGCCCGAGCTCTACGACGCCAGCGTCTTGACCACCCGCTTCTCCGTGGGCCCACGCGACGCCCTCAAGCGCACGCGCGAGTTGCTCGATCAGGAGGGAATCTTCGCCGGTATCTCGACCGGTGCGATCCTGCATGCTGCCCTCGGCTTGGCGAGCAAGGCGGTCAAGGCGGGGGAGAGCGCGGACATCGCCTTCATCGTCTGCGACGGCGGCTGGAAGTACCTCTCCACCGGTGCCTACGAGGGCACGATCGACGATGCCGAAGACCGGCTTGAAGGCACGGTGTGGGCATGAGCGTGACTGCGGCCTCCGTGAACCCCATCGGCATCTTCGACTCGGGCGTGGGCGGCCTCACAGTTGCGCGCGCCGTGCTCGATCAACTTCCGCACGAGCCCATCCTCTATGTGGGTGATACGGCACGCGGCCCCTATGGCCCGCTCCCGATCGCGGAGGTCCGCGCCTATGCCCTCGACGTCATGGATCACCTGGTCGCGTCCGGCGTGAAGATGCTGGTGATCGCCTGCAACTCTGCCAGCGCTGCCGTCCTGAGGGATGCCCGTGAGAGATATGACATCCCCGTGGTCGAGGTCGTGCATCCGGCGGTGCGCCGCGCCGTGAGCGCCACGCGCAGCGGACGCATCGGGGTCATCGGCACGCAGGCGACCATTACGTCTCGCGCCTACGACGACGCCTTTGCGGCGGCACCTCACCTGGAGATCACCAGCGAGGCCTGCCCGCGCTTCGTCGAGTTCGTGGAATCCGGAGTCACCGGCGGCGATGAGCTGCTCGAGGTTGCGCGGGGATACCTCGCTCCTCTGCAGGAGGCGGATGTCGACACCCTGGTCCTGGGTTGCACGCACTATCCGCTCCTGACGGGTGTCATCTCCTATGTCATGGGCGACACCGTGACGCTGGTGTCGAGTGCGGAGGAGACGGCGAAGGACGTCTATCGCACGCTGGCTGAGAACGATCTCGTGCGCGACCCCGCCCTCCCTGAGCCGCAGCACCGATTCCTAGCGACGGGAGATCCTGCGGGGTTCTCTGCTCTGGGTGCTCGATTCCTGGGCCCGGAGATCGGTGTGGTCGAGCGCGCCTAGGCTGGCGGCGATCATCCAGCATTTACGCGCCCTTTGGCGACACGACATCCTGGCGACCTCATCGCGTCGCGGTCATTCGGCTGCACTAGCCGTGTGCGAGTAGGCATCGTCAGCGAGTCCTTCCTTCCGCATGTCAACGGGGTCACCAACTCGGTGCTGCGCATGCTCGAGCACTTTCAGCGCAGGGACATCGATGCTGTCGTGCTGGCTCCGGGTTCGCCGACGCATATGCTGCCCGACGCATACGCCGGCGCTCAGGTCCATGTGCTCTCGAGCTTGCCTGCGCCCGGATACCGCCAGGTGCGACTGTGTCTTCCGCCCGAGCAGCGCATTCGCCAAGTTCTCGCGGCGAATGATGTCGACATCGTTCACCTAGCGAGCCCCTTCCTGACCGGGCCGGCGGCATTGCGTGCAGCCGATCGCTTGGACCTGCCGGTCGTGGCGGCCTACCAGACGGACCTAGCCGCATTCGTTACACGTTATGGGCTGTCGGTGCTGAGTGGCATCGTGTGGCGACGCCTTCGCGCTATCCATGGTGCGGCCGACTTGACGCTCGCGCCCTCGCGCGCGGCCGTGGGGCAACTCACGGAGCATGGCGTGCCTCGCGTGGCGCTGCTGCCCCGAGGCGTCAATCTGGAGCAATTCCATCCGCGCCGTAGGTCGCGCCTTTTGCGGAGGCAACTTGCTCCTCGGGGCGAGGCACTCGTCGGATATCTCGGTCGCTTGGCCCCGGAGAAGTGCGTCGAGGACCTGCGCGTCCTGCACGACATGCCCGGTGTAAGGCTCGTCATCATCGGTGATGGTCCGCGGCAAAGGCGGCTGCGCGAGATCCTCCCCGACGCGGTGTTCCTCGGCTTCCTGCAGGGTGAGGAGCTCGGCCGCGCTGTGGCCACACTTGATGTGGCCGTCCACCCAGGCCCGCATGAGACCTTCTGTCAGAGCCTTCAGGAGGTGCTGGCCTCGGGTGTGCCTGCCGTAGCAGTGGCAGCCGGTGGGCCGCTGGACCTCGTGGATCCGAGTCGAAACGGTTGGCTATACCCGCCCGGGGACCTTGGGGCCATGCGCTCACATGTGGCTGACCTCGTGGGGGACCCCTCAAAGGCGCGTGCCATGGGTCGGCGTGCTCGCGCAGGTGTCGAGCATCGGACGTGGGCGTATGTGGGTGACGAGCTCGTGGCCCACTACCGCAATCTGATCGACACACAGTCTGTGGAATCGCGCGTGACCACACAGGAGGCCGCATGAGAATCGTCCAGGTCGCCAACTTCTACTCTCAATTGAGTGGGGGCCTGCGCACCACGATGGAGACCCTTGCCCAGGGGTACGCCGCCGCCGGGCACGACGCCATCATCATCGTGCCCACGGAAGGTCGACGCATTGCGACCGAGTCTCGATCCTGGGGCGCGTTGATCCGCGTACCGTCGCGGGCGATTCCTCGGTCGGGCGGCTATCGCGCCATCACGGATGTCGACATGCTGTGCGCCGTCCTCGACGATGTCCGTCCGGACGCGCTGGAGGTCGCCGATCGACTCACGCTTCGGCCCCTCGGATGGTGGGCCTCTGCTACGGGGATTCCTGCCGTCATGTGGGCCCACGAGCGAGTCGACGGCGTCCTGCGGGCCTTCACGCCGCCTGGGCTGCCCCACCGCATCCTGGCCGACATGTGGAACAGGAGCAGCATGCACCGATTCGACAACATCGTGGCGACCACGGAATTCGCTGCTGAGGAGTTCGAGCGCATCGGCGCGCGCAACGTCGTGCGGGTCCCCCTGGGAGTGGACCTCGACGCCTTCCATCCCA
>CAJBMR010000306.1 GCA_903954205.1 uncultured bacterium
AGCACCACTGTCCCCACACGAAGCCGCCCGATCATCGGCTGGGGCCTTCGTGACGGTCTCGTCGTAGCCCGACGCAATCTCATCCAGACGATCCGCGTGCCCGAGTTGCTCTTCTTCTCCATCGTGCAGCCGGTCATCTTCGTGCTGCTCTTCGCTTTCGTCTTCGGCGGTGCGATTCCCATCCCCGGGTCGGATCCGACCACAGCGCCGGATGCGAATGTCTACCGGCAGTACCTCATGCCCGGCATCTTCGGTCAGACGGTGGCCTTCGCCTCCGCTGCCGCGACGGTTGGCATCGCCGAGGACATGAAGCGCGGCATCATCGATCGCTTCCGCTCGCTTCCCATGGCGTCGGGCGGTGTGCTCATCGGGCATACCTTCGCCGATGCGACGCGCCAGATCCTGGTGCTCTTCGTGCTGAGTGTCACCGGCCTGCTCATCGGCTGGCGCATCAACGACGGCGTGCTCAATGCGATCTATGCCTACCTGCTACTCCTGCTCTTCGCCTACACGGTGGCGTGGATTGGGTCGTGGATCGGTCTCTATATGCCGAATCCCGAGACGGCGCAGACGGCCGGTCTGGTGTGGCTCTTCCCGCTGACCTTCCTCTCCAACGCCTTCGTGCCCATCACGGCCATGCCGACGTGGCTGCAGCCCATCGCCCAGTGGAACCCGGTGTCCTCGCTTGTGTTGGCCACGCGTGAGCTCTTCGGCAATCCCACGGGGATCATCGGCGACATGTGGCCGCAGCAGAATCCGATCGCCTACACGCTGATCTCGTGCGCCGTGCTCATCGCGGTGTTCGCGCCGCTCGCGGTGCGCCGCTACCGCACGGCCACGAGCCGCTAGACGTGGCAATTGTGCGGCTGAGAGCGAGTGAGACTCGCACTGAGCCGCACAATTCGAGTGGCCCCTGAGCCGCTAGCCGGCGTAGGGCTGTGCGGCGATGATCTCGACCGTGACCTGCTTGCCGTTGGCGAGCGCGTAGGAGACCGTGTCGCCGATGCGCGCCCCGAGCACGGACTGCCCTAGGGGTGACGTAGGGGAGTAGACCTCGACGGACGCATGCGCGGCCTCCTCGCGGGATCCGAGGAGGAAGGTCTCCTCTTCGCCGAACTCGACGAAGCGCACCGTGACGACCTTGCCCGGAGCCACCTCGTCGTGCTCTGCCTCGGGGGCGCCGATGCGGGAGTTCTCCAGCAGCTGCTTGAGCTGGCGGATGCGGGCCTCGTTCTTGCCCTGCTCCTCCTTGGCGGCGTGGTAGCCGCCGTTCTCCTTGAGGTCACCCTCCTCGCGCGCTGCCTCGATCCGCTTGGTGATCTCCGACCGCCGCGGACCGGACCGCTCCTCGAGCTCCTGCGCGAGTCGGTCGTAGGCGTCCTGGGTCAGCCAGGTGATCTCAGTGCTCATCAGGCCAGGGTACGGCGTGGCCGCAAACTCCGCCTCAGGCCGGAGTCCATGGCTGCTCCGGCGGGACGACCCCCGGCGGGAATTGCGGGGGCACGACGCGCTCGGGTGGAGCCCCGGCCTCACAGGCGAGGACCTCGACGACGAAGGCGGGGGCCAGTGTCCGCAACGGGTAGGTGACCTGTTCGTAGGAGGTGCCGCGGGGGATACCGACGACGGCATAGCCGACGTCGGTGCGGGATTCGTCCTGCGCCCGGAGCACGCAGTAGACATCCCACTCCTCCGAGCGACGTATGTCGAAGGTCACATCCACGCGATCGGCGGCTACGTCGTTCCAGGCGAGCAGCTTGTACGTGACCTTGGGCGAGACGAGATTGAAGGTGACGAAGGCCAGGGCGGCGATGAAGGCGGCGATGCCGATGAGCCCAGCGATCAAGGGGAGGCGGGATCGGCGACCCACGACGTAGCGTGCCTGCAGGTCCGGAGGCAGGTTGCGTCCATCGATGGCACTGCTCACGGCACCTCCCGTCGCGCATGGGGCGATCACTTGCGAGACTAGCGGGGTGTCCGAACCCCTTCGCCTCATGGCGGTCCATGCGCACCCGGATGACGAGTCGAGCAAGGGTGCCGCAACCCTCGCCCACTACGTCAAGGAGGGTGTCGAAGTCCTGGTCGTCACGTGCACGGGCGGGGAGCGCGGCGACGTGCTCAATCCCGCTGCGCAGGCCGACGTCGACGCCCTCGGCATCGCGGAGGTGCGCCGCCAGGAGATGGCTGATGCGGTGCGGATCCTCGGAGTGGGGCACGCGTGGCTGGGCTTTGCGGACTCCGGTTATCCCGAGGGAGATCCGCGGCCGCCCCTCCCCGCGGGCTGCTTCGCCGACCTCCCACTCGACGTCGCGTCGGAGCCGCTTGTGCGCCTCGTCCGGGAGTTCCGCCCGCATGTCATCACGACGTACGACGAGAACGGCGGGTATCCGCATCCCGACCACATCCGCTGTCACGAGGTCTCGATGGAGGCATTCACCAAGTCAGGCGATAGCGCGGCCTACGCCGACTCCGGTGAGCCATGGCAGCCGCTCAAGCTCTACTACAACATGACCTTCACGCGAGAGAGGGTCATCACCTTCCACGAGGCGTTGACCGCTGCGGGCATGGAGTCTCCCTACGCCGAGTGGCTGGACGACTGGGATGAGGGCGAGGAAGATCGCGTCACCACGCGTGTGCGCGTCGACGACTACTTCCCCGTGCGCGACGACGCCCTGCGCGCGCATCGCACACAGGTGGATCCCGGGGGACTCTGGTTCGCCGTCCCCCTCGAGATGCACCGCGACCTGTGGCCCACGGAGGACTACCACCTGGCCGTCTCGCGCGTCGAGACCACTCTCCCGGAGTCCGACCTCTTCGCGGGAATCCGGGAGGGATGATGGTGGACATGACCTCGCTCCTCGCCGTCCTCCTACTGGAGGAGAGCCCGCTGCCGAGCCCGCTCCCCGAGGAGCCGCCCATCGACCCCTCACGGGTGACGCCTGGCCTGCTCGCGCTCGTTTCCTTCGTCTTCTTGGTGATCGCGATCGTGTTGCTCTACCGGTCGATGCGCAAGCAGATCTCCAAGGTGGACCCCAATCTCCCCGACGGCCCGGGTGACGCCGAACGCGCAGCGGATGAGCGCTTCACCGAGGAGGCCGAGGAGCGGGGTTCCCAGGAACCGCAGGGATCCGGGACCGACGAGCCACCGACGCGCTGACATGACGGTCAGCGCGCGATCGGTCGCGCTCACCCTCGTCGCCGTCTTCCTGTCGGCCCTGTGCGTGGTGGCGGGCCTGTGGCAGGGGTCGCGCACCCGTGACATCGTCGACGCCGAGCGCGCCGCCGTCTCCGCTCCCATCCCGGTGCTCGAGGCCGCGAGTGTGGGGGACTTCCCAGCGACCTCGATCGGGCGTCCGGTTACGGCCGAGGGAGCCTACGCGGATGCCGAACAGCTCCTCGTCGATCAGCGCGAACTCGACGGGCGCGCGGGGGAGTGGGTGATCACCCCATTCCTCGTCGACGGAGTGACCGTCGCAGTCTTGCGCGGCTGGGTCGACTCCCCGTCGAGCCCCGCGCTCGCGGTGCCCGCTGGCCCGGTCCGACTCGAAGGTGCCCTGCAGCCTTTCGAGGACTTCTACGCCGAGCAGGCGCGTCAGCCCGACGGCAGCCTCGTCGCGGTCTCCCGCGCAGAGATCGAGCGCGCGTGGGGTACGCCGGTGCTGTCGCTCGTCTTCGTGCTGGCTCGACAGGTACCTGCCTCCGTGCCCGCGCCGGAGTTCGTGCCCCTCACGGTGCAGACCGCGGACGTGCCCTTCCCCCTGCAAAACGCCGCCTACACGCTTCAGTGGTTCGTCTTCGCCGGATTCGTCTGGGTCATGTGGTGGCTGTGGGTCATCCGGCGCGATCCAGCGACCGTGGATAGCCTGGACGAATGAGCGGTCTCAGTGGCGCGCTACTGCGCTTTCGCATCATGGCCTGGGTCACCGGCGTACTCCTGGCCGTGATGACGGTGATCTTCCTGCCGCTGAAGTACGGCTTCGGCCTCACCAGCGAGGGGATCCTTGCGACGATCTACGCCCTCGGCTGGCAGGCCCACGGCTGGCTCTACCTTCTCTACGTCGCCACGGGCCTGGACATCGCCTTCCGCATGCGCTTCAGCGTGGTGCGCACCGTGGCGGTGCTGCTCGCCGGCACGATCCCCTTTGCGTCGTTCTTCGCCGATCATTACGTCACGCGCAGCGTTCGCGAGCGCATCGCCGCGCAGGCCTGAGGCCCCGCCTCACGCATGCGGGGCATCCTCGATGTCGGCTGCACGGTTGCGATCGGGTCTCGTCGCGAGGTAGGAGCCGAGGAGCACGAGCGGGAAGCCCAGCACGAGGCCCCAGGTGATGGGCTCGGAGAGCACGACGACGCCGAGGAACACCGCGACGGCAGGGTTGAGGAAGGTGATGACCGTCATGCGTGACGGCCCGACCTCGGCGACCAGTGCAAAGAAGATCAGGAACGCGATCGCCGTGGCGACCACGCCGAG
>CAJBMR010000307.1 GCA_903954205.1 uncultured bacterium
CAGAAAGTGGCGGGGCGGCGCAGGTCCCCCCCGACGCGCCGTCCCGCCGCTCGGCCCGACGATGGGCGCCCGAGAAGGCTCACCATCGGGGGGCTCGCGCCTATCCCTTCGATGCTCCCGCGAATCGGTCGTCAGCGCGACCGGTTTGCGGCTGCGGCGGGATCATCGAGGTGCTGATCCGCTTGCGGAACACCCAGTAGGTCCAGCCCTGGTAGATGAGCACGATCGGCGTCATGATCAAAGCAACCCAGGTCATCACCGTGAGTGTGTACTCCTGCGAGGACGCGTTGTAGACGGTGAGGTTGTACGCCGGATCGATGGAACTGACCATGACGTTGGGCCACAGGCCCACGAAGAGCGAGAAGACAGCCAGCGCAATGGTCACGGACGTGAGGATGAAGGCCCACCCGTCGCGACCGCGCCAGGTCGCCGCCAGCGCCCCGAGGAAGGCCACGGCCGCGACAAGCACCATGGGCAGTGTCACGACCACGCGACCGGAGTACAGCTGCGCCCAAAGGAGCGCCACCACCGCGACCACCGCTGCTACGACACCCACACGAAGCGCCGCCTTGCGTGCAACGTCGCGCATCTCGCCCTTGGTCTTGAGTGCAAGGAAGATCGCACCGTGGGTCGTGAACACCAGCAGAGTCATGACCCCGAGGGTGAGTGAGAACGGATTGAGCAGGTCGAAGAACGTGCCCGTGTAATTGAGCGAGTTGGCCTCGCCGGGGAGAGTCGTCTCGATGGGCTCGATAGGGGAGCCGCCGACGACGTTGCCGAAGGCGACGCCGAAGAGCGTGGCGGGGATGACCGATCCGATGAAGATCGCCGCGTCCCAGCGCTTGCGCCACGTGGCGTCATCCCGCTTGCCGCGGTACTCGAAGGCCACGCCACGCAGGATCAGGGCCAGCAGAATGAGAAACAGTGCGAGGTAGTAGCCGCTGAACATCGTGGCGTACCACAGCGGAAAGGCGGCGAAAGTGGCACCGCCCGCGACGAGCAGCCAGACCTCATTGCCGTCCCACACCGGTCCGATGGTGTTGATCATGACGCGGCGACGTAGTTCATCCTTGCCAATGAAGGGCAGGAGCACGCCTACGCCCTGGTCGAAGCCGTCGAGGATGAAGTAGCCCACCCACAGGACCGCGATGAGTCCAAACCAGATGAGCACGAGAGTGTCGATGTTCATGTGTCAGTCCATCCGGTCTAGTAGGCGAAGTAGAGCTCTTTGTCGTCATCGGATTTCTCCGCGGCGACGGCATCGGCATAGGGATCCTCGACGACGTCCTCGGGGGCGCCGCGTCGGATGTAGGTGAGGAGCAGCTTGACCTCGATGATGGCGAGGATGAGGTAGACCAGCGCGAAGCCGATCATGGTGAACCACACCTCGGTGGCACTGACGAGCGGCGAGACTGCGTCAGCCGTCTGCTGCAGGCCGAAGACGATCCAGGGCTGGCGGCCCATCTCAGTGAAGATCCAGCCGAAGGAGTTGGCTGCCAGCGGTAGCAGCACCAGCACGGTGGCGGCACCTGCGTAGACCTTGGCAATCTTGGATCCCGCGGCGAACTGACGCTCTCGGCGGAAGACCCAGAGCGACCACAGGGCGAAGAGCGCCGCGACCATGCCCAGACCGATCATCAGGCGGAAACTCCAGTAGGCGATGGGGACGTAGGGCACATAGTCGCCGGGGCCGTACGTCGCGACGTACTCAGCCTGGAGGTTGTTGATGCCCTCCACGGGTGCGCTGAAGTCACCGGTGGACAGGAAGGACAGCAGTCCCGGAACCTCGATGAGGTGGGTCGCCTCGTCGCCGGAGAGATCACCGATGCTCAGGACAGAGAAGGGTGCGCCATCGGTGGTCTCGTAAAGAGCCTCGGCGGCGGCCATCTTCATCGGCTGCTGCTCGACCATGATCTTGGAGAAGGCGTCACCGGTAAGGGCCACGCCCACGGCGGCGAGCAGGATGACCACAGAACTCGCCTTGACCGCGGGGCGGAAGATGTCCGCCTGCTTGCCCTTAACCAGCTTGTAGCCCGCGATGGCAGCGACTGCAGAGCCCGCAGTGAGGAATGCGGCGAAGATCGTGTGCAGGAAGGCCATGACCGCGGTGTTCTGGAAGAGCACGTCGTTGATGCTCGTGAGGACCGCACGCCCTGTCTCCGGATCGATCACGTAGCCGACCGGGTGCTGCATCCAAGCATTCGCCGCGAGGATGAAGTATGCCGAGATGAGCGTGCCGAACGCCGCGGCCCAGATCGTGGCGAGGTGAAGCTTCTTGGGCAAGCGATCCCAGCCGAAGATCCACAGGCCGAGGAATGTCGACTCGAGGAAGAAGGCGAGCAGGCCCTCCATGGCCAGGGGCGCGCCGAAGACGTCGCCGACAAAGCGGCTGTAGACGCTCCAGTTCATGCCGAACTGGAACTCCTGCACGATGCCCGTCACCACGCCCATGGCGAAGTTGATGAGGAAGAGCTTCCCGAAGAACTTCGTGAGCTGGAGATAGCGCGGGTTGCCCGTGCGCACCCAGGCAGTCTGGAATCCGGCGACGAAGAAGGCGCCACCGATGGTGAGAGGGACGAAGAGGAAGTGGTAGACGGTCGTGATGCCGAACTGCCACCGGGCGAGGTCGAGGGCTTCCATGAGGCCATGGTGTCCCCCGATTGGTCAGCATTCGCCCGGCTCCAGTCCGTATTCGGCAGGACCTAGGTCCTGACTTGTAGAGTCCGGCGAGCCATGTCGACGATGACCTCGCCCCGCGTGACCACCGGTCTGCTCCTGTGGGTGAACATGGTCATCGTCTGGGTCGTGTGGGGATCCACGTACGTCGGCATCCTCTTCGCCACGGAGACGATCCCGCCCTTCGTCGCTATGGGCAGTCGCTTCCTGGTCGCCTTCGTCATCATGGCGATCATCACGGGCCTGCTTCGTGGCTGGGCCGCGCTGCGTGTGACACGACGACAGTTCGCGAGTGCCAGCCTCATGGGCGTGGCCCTGCTCGGCGTCGGCCTCGGGACGGTCGGACTGGCACAGGACTACGTGCCGACCGGTGTCATGGCCCTGATCATCGCGTCTGCTCCGCTCACCATCGTGATCTGGCGAGTCATCACAGGCGACCCACCCTCCCGGCTCACCCTCGTCGGTGTCGCCGTCGGCCTCCTGGGCATCGGCTGGATGCTCCTGCCCGGCGGCACACGCCCGGTGTCCGGCACGGACGGTGACGTCGTCTTCTGGAGCCTGCTCATCCTCATCGCCAGCATCATCTGGGCGACGACGAGTTTCTTCTCCGCGCGCCTGCCCAAGCCCGCCGACTCCTTCGTGCTCACGACCTATGAGCTACTCAGTGGCGGGATCGCGCTCACGGTCGTCGGCCTCATGATCGGCGAGCGCATCGACCTGTCCGCGATCAGCGGCCGCTCCTGGGCGGGGTGGATCTTCCTTGTCACCGCGGGATCCGTGCTCGCCTTTAGCTCCTTCACGTGGTTGATCAACAATGCACCGATCTCACTCGCCTCGACGTACGCCTATGTCAATCCCGCCGTCGCGGTGCTGCTCGGCCTGCTCTTCTACAGCGAAGTGCTCACGAGCGACGTCGTCATCGGGCTCACCGTCGTGCTCGGCGGCGTCATACTGGTCGTGAGCGGTGAGTCCCGCAGATCACGCAGCACTCGACCTGTACCTGAGACAGAGGTGACCTAGCGCCTCCTCGGGGAAACCAGCGCCCGACCCCCGAATGTGGGACATAATCTGATCGCTGTATCCATCCCAATCAAGGAGATCAATGAATTCCACGATCAAGCGCCTCATCGGCGCTTCCGGCGCGGCAGCCGTTGTCGCCGGCGCTGCGCTCATGGCAGCTCCGGCCGCTCAGGCCGATGGCGGCTACTACGGCACCTGGACCCTGGAAGCCTTCAAGATCGGCAGCCAGACGATCGACTGCCCCGGCAAACTCCCGGTGCCTCCGCCCGCTCCGACGATCGAGTGCAAGGGTGGCGAGACGCTCAAGCTGAAGTCGGACTACACCTACAAGACGACACTTGACGTCTTCCGTGGAGAATCAGGCAAGGGTGAGTTCGAGGTCATCAAGTTCTCAACGAATGACTATCACACGATCATCTTCGACTCGTACGAGGTGAAGGATGCTCCGCGCTCATACCAGGTGAAGTTCCAGGGCAAGACTTCTGCGGGCACCCCCAAGAAGATGGTGGTCTTCAGCAGCATCGGCACAGGCCCCGGCCAAGACGTCACGGTCAAGATGATCTTCCGTCGCGACGCCGACTAGTAATCCGTCTTTGACGCTCCGTCAGACTTCTGCGCTGCGCAGAAGTCTGACGGAGCGTCGTTTTCGCCCCTACTCACCGGCCTTGATGTGCCCGGCCTCTGATCACCAGGCGCGAGTCGAAGGCTCACCTCGGATTTGGCAATAGTCCCCCGCCTCCGGTCACCGAGGGCCAGGATTGGCCTAGCGATCCACGCCCCAATCAAGGAGACTCATGAATTCCACGATCAAGCGCCTCATCGGCGCCTCCGGCGCGGCAGCCGTCGTCGCCGGTGCCGCACTCATGGCAGCCCCGGCCGCTCAGGCCGACGGGGACTACTACGGCACCTGGACCCTGGAAGGCTTCAAGGTCGGCAGCCAGACGATCGACTGCCCCGGCAAACTCCCCTTTCCTCCGCCCGCTCCGACGATCGAGTGCAAGAGTGGCGAGACGCTCAAGCTGAAGTCGGACTACACCTACAAGACGACAGTTGACTTCTTCCCTGGAGAATCCGGCAAGGGTGAGTTCGAGGTCATCAAGTTCTCGACGAACAAGTACCACACGATCATCTTCGACCCGTACGACGTTCAGGATGATCCGCGTTCCTTCCAGGTGAAGTTCCAGGGCAAGACTTCTGCGGGCACCCCCAAGAAGATGGTGTTTGCGCGCAGCGCACTATCGGTCAGCGGCGAGGTCGTCATGGTCAAGCTGATCTTCCGTCGCGACGCCGACTAGTACTCCCTTTCCGATGCTCCGCCAGGTCTGCGCGCAGGCCTGGCGGAGCGTCGCTTTCTGTCCAGAGTCGAAAGTTCACCTCGGATGTGGCCAAAACCGGGCGCCACCGCTGCGCGGAGGGGCATAGTTCATTGTCCGGACTACCCTCCAAGGAGACCCATGGCATCGACACTCAGGCGCGCTGTCGCCACAGCGGGCGCCGCCGCCCTCATCGCCGGTGCCGTGATCGTGGCCGCTCCGTCCGCGCAGGCCGACGGGGACTACTACGGCACGTGGACTCTCACCACCGTCAAGCTTGACAGCCAGAAGCAGAAGTGCGAGGGACCGGACGACGGGTCTGGTATCTGCCCCGGTGGGAAAACGCTCACGTTGAAATCCAACTACCGCTACAAGGCGTCTGCTTTCGTTGCCCAGATTATGTTCCTGCGCGCAGAGGGGGATGGGAAGGGATCCTTCGTCACCCCCGTCTTCCCCGGCACAGGAGACCAGGCCCTTGTCCTCGAGGGCGATGCCACTGGAATCGCACCGCTTGGCAGCGCATGGCAGATGGTGCTGAAGGACAAGCGCTCCGGCTCGCCCACCAAGATGATCCTGACCCTGCAGACTGGTTTCTTCGAGATCGGTTTGGTCTTCCAGCGCGATGCCAACTAGCCCACTCACCGGCACTGATGCAGCAAATACTAGGAGTGCAGTCATGACATCGACCCGCAAGCGCCTCATCGGCGCAGCAGCCGCCACTGCAATCATCGCCGCGTCCACGCTGTTCGCCGCTCCGGCTGCGCAGGCCGACGGTGGCTACTACGGCAACTGGACTCTCACCGCGGTCCAGGTCGGCACCATGAAGCAGAAGTGTGATGGTCTGCCTGATGAGGAAGACAAGTGCACTGCGGGCATGACCTTGGACCTGAAGGCCAACTACCGCTACGCATCAACGATCAAGGGGCTGGAGATCATCCTCCTGCCCGGCAAGGGCGACTTCGTCACCGCCACCGTGCCCGGCACCGGCTCCCACGTCATCGTCTTC
The DNA here is from genome assembly GCA_903954205.1 of uncultured bacterium. Classification (GTDB taxonomy): domain Bacteria; phylum Actinomycetota; class Actinomycetes; order S36-B12; family S36-B12; genus Mxb001. The sequence continues at coordinate 6,016 of CAJBMR010000307.1, forward strand.
AACACCGACGAGTACCCGACCTTCCTCCGCGCCTGGAAGATCACGTTGCAGGGCACGCGCTATGGCGCACCTCAGAAGATGGTCCTCTCCGGCTCGTTTGGCGAGAACCCGGACGATCCGACAGACGACGCCCCCATCAAGTTGGTCTTCCGGCGCGACGGCAAGTAACTCGCTCGCCGGGGATCAGATACCGGCCGACAGGCCAAAGTCGATCGACCAGGTGGCGCCCGTCACGCATGCTGCGGCTGGCTGCGCGAGGAACCACACCACCTCGGCGACTTCGCGCTCCTGACCGGCGAGCATCGGTGTCTCGATGCCTGCAGGACTGACGGCATTGACACCCACCCTCTGAGGAGCACGCTCGAGCCCCAGTGCACGCGTGACATTGCTGACGCCACCATTGGTCGCGCTGTAGACCGCCGCCCCGGCAATGCCCTGGATACCGGCCCCCCCTGCCGGAGACCGAGGTGGCCCAAACCCATCTCGGCAAATCAGAGAATTATCCCTAGATCTAGGGCACACTCTAGGTCTCTGCACCTGCTCACTCTGCACCTACTCACAAGGAGAGCAATGAATTCCACGCTCAAGCGACTCATCGGCGCGTCAGGCGCTGCAGCGGTCGTTGCTGGCGCTGCGCTCATGGCGGCCCCCGCCGCCCAGGCCGATGGCGCGTACTACGGCACCTGGACTCTCACCGCATGGAAGTTGGGCAACCAGACCGTCGACTGCCCCGGCTCGCTCCCGCTGCCCCCGCCGGCCCCGTCGATCTCGTGCAAGGGTGGCGAGACGCTCCAGCTCAAGTCGGGATACCGCTACAAGACGACACTCGACGTATTCCGGGGCGCCACGGGCAAGGGTGACTTCGATATCCTCTCGTTCAGCGACCGCGCTCACAAGAACATCGTGTTCGACTCTGATGACGCTCAGGATGATCCGCGGGCCTACAAGGTCAAGTTCCAGGGCACGGGTGACGGCGCTCCCAAGAAGATGGTCATCTACACGTCCATCGGCACAGGGCGCGGCGAGGACGTCATGATCAAGATGATCTTCCGTCGCGACGCCAACTAGTCACGACTGCAAAGCCCCGTCAGGTGATCCACCTGGCGGGGCTTTGTCGTGTCAGATGCCGGCCGAGAGGCCGAAGTCGATCGACCAATTGGCACCGGTGATGCCCGCCGCTGACGGCTGGGCGAGGAACCACACCACCTCGGCGACCTCGGCCGGCTTGAGGAAGCGTGCCCGGTCCGCCTGCGGGTACGCCGACCTGAGTTTTGCGTAGTACGCCTCTGGATCTCCGCCGCTGAAGTCCCGTGCCTGGCCCTCGAGCATCGGTGTCTCGATGTCTGCGGGGCACACCGCATTGACGCGCACACCGTGCGGCGCGAGTTCGAGCGCAAGCGCGCGGGTGAGGTTGCTGACCCCGCCCTTGCTCGCGCTGTAGACCGCGGCACCCGCGTTGCCCTGGATCCCAGCGTCGCTGGAGATCATCACGATGCTGCCCCCGGTCGACTCGAGGTGCGGAATCGCCGCGGAGCTCACGAAGTACGCCGCCTTAAGATTCACGCCGACGACGCGATCCCACTCCTCTTCCGTCGTCTCGGCGCTCGGCCCTTCAGTCCACAGCCCGGCGGCGTTGACCACGCAATCGAGGCGCCCGTGCACCGCGGCCGCGTGGGCGACCATCTCGCGAATCTGCTCCACATCGAGCAGGTCAGCGGGAATCCACGCACCGGTCGATGCCCGCGCCTCGGGTCGGTCCGTCGCGATGACGTCCCAGCCACCCGCCTCGAAGCGCTCGCAGAGCACCGACCCGAGTCCACCGGCTGCGCCGGTCACCAGGACGACACTCATGCCAGCGCCCTTCGATCCATGGCCTACTGATTGGCGCTGAGGCAGCCCGCAGCTCCACCACTCTCGAATTCCGCGGTCGTGCAGACAGCGACCTCGGGGTAGTAATCGCCCATGACCGCGGCCGTCGCTGCGGCGTCGCTGCCGGAGGGCACGTTCTGGATGGCGTTGGCGAAGCCCTCGCTGGAAAGCATGTTGCGCAGCGCCACCATCTCCGTGTCCTTGGGCTTGCTCACCGAAGTAGGCAACCAGTTGACGCCCTTGGCGGTGGTCGCATTGCTCGGCCGGCTCTTGGGAGGGGAGATCGCGATGGTGACGTAGCCCTCGTCATCGCGCACCGCGGCGTTATCGGCGACGCAGCCGTAGGTCGTGCCCTTCTTGGGATTCGGGTTGGCTACCGCCGGATAGGGCGGGGCGTAGACGTTGTTGCACACCGACCAGTAACGCAGTTGGTAGTCGTCGTTAGGCCACGGCACCGGTGTGGTGCCCCCCTCGACATTCCATGGCGACGTCGGCGCCAGCATCTTGATCACGACGACCTCGCCGGGCGTCGGGGTGAACAGCATCGACGCATAGGCGTTGGCGTTGTTGGGGAAGAAGCCGTTCGTCGTCGACGCCGAGGCGCGGAAGAAGCTGTTCTCCGGCGGGCAGCCACCCGGGTCTGTCGTGCAGGGCGCCGGCTGCGGTGACGGCCAGGTGCCTGCCTTGATCTGCTTCATGATGCTGAGGAACTTCTTCGCCTTGCCGATCTTGCCGAGGGCGGCGATGGCCTTGCCACTGCAGGTGGGCAGGGTGGTCCGCTTGCCTTGCGCATCGACGACCGTCAACTTCGGCAGAGCCACATCCTGCGCGCCTCCCGCGGGCAGGTAGACCCGCATCACGAGGAATCCGAGATTGGCCGGTGCATTGCCCTGGGGCTGGGGATCCGGGGGCAGGATCGGCAGAGCATTCACGTCTCCGGGGTCGACATCCCCGCGCAGCGTCACCGTGAAGGTCCCTCCCGCCGGCGTATCGGGTGCGGAGGTCTCCGCCCACGGATTGGGCTGCGGGGTGCCGGTGGCCGGCACGATGTCGAAGTCGGTGACCTGCGACGGTGCGCCCGTCGCGCTCTCGTAGACCCCGCCGGCGTTGTTATAGGCCGTGAAGGCAAGGAATCGCGTCTCCGGGAAGGTCCCCTCGACCTCGATCGACATGCCGGGCAGCGCGATGTACGGCGTCGTCCAGTACGTCGCGCTCGTATCCGGGAAGGCGACGTTCATCGTTTGCGGTGTCGTCTCCAGCCACCACGAGCAGTAGGGGAACACGTCGGCCACAGGCGGCTTCGGCTTCGCGGCAGGCTCAGCTGGCGAAGGAGCGGCCTGGGCAGCAGGGAGCGCGACAGCCAGAGCTGCGGCAAGGACAGGGGCGAGGAGGAGGGGGAGTCGCTTCACTGCGCGACCGTAGCCCACATCGACGCCCCATGCGCGCCAGTGGCCGATTCCATGACTAGCCCCGCTCCTCAGAGATCGAATTGCCGCCGTCGACCACGAGGCACTGACCCGTCGTGTACGCCGCACCGGGGGTGCACATCCACGCGATGGCCGAGGCCACCTCTTCGGCGGTCGCGCTACGACGCATCGGGGTGCCCAGGCCCTGCTCGCGCTCATGGGCCGTCTGCGAGCCGGTCGCGATCCAGCCTGGTGCGACCGCGTTGACCGTGATGCCGTCCGGCGCGAAGTCCACCGCGAGTGAGCGGGCGAGTCCGACCATGCCGGCCTTTGCCGCGGCGTACGCCGACTCCGCGCGCATCGCCATGACAGGCCCGGTGATGCTGGCGACCATGACGATGCGCCCCCAGCCGGCTTCTCGCATTGCGGGCAGACCGGCGCGACTCACGAAGTAGGCCGAGTCGAGGTTGCGCGCTATCGATGCGCGCCAGGCATCCGCGTCCACCGAGAGCGCATCTCCGCCCTCGGCTGATCCGGGAAGAGACACGCTCGTCATGCCGGCGTTGTTGACAATGATGTCGAGCCGCCCCCAGTGGTCATGCGCCTCCTCCACCAAGGCGGCAGCAGCGTCGGCATCGGTAAGGTCGGCGATCGCGCCGCGCGCCACATAACCATGCACCGTGAGCTCACGGGCCCGCTCGTGGACACGATCGGTAGTCGCCGCCACGGTGACAGACGCGCCGAGTTCGGCGAGTGCACGCGCCGCAGCGAAGCCAATGCCGGACTCGCTGCCCGCGCCCGTCACGAGGGCGGCGCGCCCGGTCAGATCGAGGGAGGCGGGGAGCACTAGGCGACCAACCGACGCACGGCCTCGGCGAAGAGCTTCGTGTGCAGGTCGACGTCGGTGGCGGTGGTCGTCGGGCACATCAAGGCCATGTTGTGGAAGGGCGTCATGAGCACGCCGCGATTCGCCATGAAGAGATGCAGGTACTCATCGAGGTGGTCGTCCTCCGCGTGCGCCGACTCGGTGCCCGTGCGCGGTGCGGGTCGTGCGAAGCGGTACTCCGCTCGCGCACCGAGCTGGGAGATGGACCAGGG
>CAJBMR010000308.1 GCA_903954205.1 uncultured bacterium
CTACAAGGGCACGACGGTGCCGGGCTTCCCCAACCTCTACATCCTGCAGGGACCCAATACCGGCCTCGGGCACTCTTCCGTTGTCTTGATGTCGGAAGCGCAGATCCGCTATCTCGTGCCGGCCGTCGCCTCGGGGCTTGTGCACGAGGTCGAGGACGCACCACTCGATCGCTACCGCGATTCTATCGACGATCGCCTTGCCGGCACCGTGTGGCAGCAGGGTGGCTGCCAGTCGTGGTACCAGAATGGCCACGGTCGCAATGTCGCACTGTGGCCGGGCAGCACCCACGGCTTCGCGCGGATGATGCGACGCTTCGACCCTCAGGCCTACCGCGTAAGGCGGGCCCGGTCCAGGAAGGCAGGGGATCATGTCGCGACTGGCTGACTATCGCGTCGACGGCGGCGTAGCTCTCGTCACCGGAGCCGCGGGCGGAATCGGTGCTGCCCTGGCCGAGCGCCTAGTGCGTGACGGGAGCAACCTCGTGCTCGTCGATCGCAATCGCGAAGGCCTTGAGGCGGTGGCCGAGCAGTTGCGAGTCCGACGCCCGGACCGCCAGGTGACAGCGATCACAGCGGACCTTTCCGAGCGCGATGCCGCTGCAGACGTCGTGGCGCAGGCGCTCGCCGATCAGGACCGTCTCACACTCGTCGTCAACAATGCGGGGGTTGCGCTTGCCGGTCGCTTCGAGCAGGTGTCGATGGACGATGTCGACTGGCTCCTTGCCATCAACCTGCGCGCCGTCCTCGCAGTGACGTCCGCAGCACTCCCGCACCTGGGTCCCGGTGCGCAGATCACCAATGTGTCGAGTCTCTTCGGCATCATCGCGCCGGTCGGCAACTCCGTGTATTCGGCGAGCAAGTTCGGTGTCCGAGGCTTCAGCATGTCCTTGCGCGCCGAACTCGCCCCGCGGGCCATCGGGGTCACCGCAGTCCACCCCGGCGGAATCCGCACGGCAATCGCGCGATCGGCGAGGCTCGGCGCCGGTGTCTCCGCGGCTGAATGGGAGGCGGGACTCAAGGCGTTCGACAAGTTCCTCGTCATGCCGCCCCAAGACGCCGCGCGACGCATCGTGGACGGCACCGTGCATCGCCGCCCGCGCGTGCTCATCGGCCCCGAGGCCTACGTGGGCGACATTCTGGCGCGACTGGCCCCGTCGGCCCACGCCTCGGTCTTCGAGTACATCGCCCGCAAGCGGGCCGGCCTGTGAGGTCGGGCCGGCCGATGAGACCGGCCCGGCGCATGGGCATCGCCGTCACGGTCCTTGCGGCGGCAGTGGCGGCCAGCCTGCTCGCGGGACCTGCCCTCGCTTCGGACGAACGGATCGGGAAGGGCATCACCACGGGCCTGCGAGCGCCGGCTCTGGGTAGCGACACGACCGTGCACGTGCGACTCGTGGCCAGCGACGCCACCGTGGCCGACCATGATGCAGACGAGCGTCAGATCCCCGCCTCAACGATGAAGGTGATGACCGCGGCGACCTCGCTCGCGATGCTCGGCGAGGAGCACCGATTCGCTACGCGCGTCGTAGAGGGACTCACTACCGACCGGATCGTGCTGGTGGGGGGTGGCGACCCGCTGCTCAGCCGAGTTGACCTCGAGGACCTGGCTCAGCGCACGGCACGGAAGTTGCGCGAGGCCGGGCGGAAGTCGGTCACGGTCGATGTCGATGACTTCCTCTTCCCCCAGCCATCCGACGCAAGGGGATGGGCTCCGGGCGACCGCCCGACGTACGCGGCCGCCGTACGGCCTCTTGCCATCCTGGGTGAGTACTCCAATGACACGGTGGCTACGGCGTGGAGTGTGTTCGTCAACTCCCTGAGAGCGAAGGGCGTGTCTGCCCGGCAGGGGGAGCGTGCGCTGGCTCCGGCAGCGTCCCGACGTATTGCGGTGATTCGCCCCCACACGCTTCGCGAGGCAGTCGGCCTCATGCTGCGGGTGAGCGAGAACAACGTCGCGGAAAACCTCTTCCGGCATGTCGCGCTCGCTCAGGGGTATCCCGCCACATGGAGTGGGGCCGCCACCGCTGCATCAGAGGTGCTGCGCGAGATGGGAGTGCAGACGTGGCGCCTGCGCCTGGTCGACGGGAGCGGGCTGAGCCAGGACGACCGCCTCACGGCAGAGTCCTTGACGCACGTCCTCGACATTGCCCTGGAGACGCCGGCACTCGACGCGCTCATCGACGGCCTCCCCATCGCGGGGCGCACGGGCACCCTGGTGAATCGGTTTGCCTCGCCGCCGGCGTCCTGCGCGCGAGGTGATGTCGCCGCCAAGACCGGCAGCCTCACGGGCGTATCCACCCTGGCCGGGATCACGCAGGGCAAGGACGGTCAATGGCGCAGCTTCGCCATCATGGTCAACCAGAGGCCGAGCGCCTACCCGTCGCCCGCGACGAGCCTCGCTATCGACACCATCGCGGCCGTTGTCCGGGGCTGCGCATGACACCGGAAGACGCTGTCCTCTCGGCGGCAGACGCGGCCCTGGATGCCGGCGACATCGTCACCGACCCCGACATCCTTCGGTCCTATTCCGCGGACCGATCACTCGGTACGGAATTTGGGGAGCCTTTCGCGGCTGTGTTCCCCCGGAATGCCCAGCAGGTGAGCGCCGTCATCACGGCGGCATACGAGCACCGGGTCCCCGTGGTGCCCCGGGGCGCGGGATCCGGACTGACCGGTGGCTCGAATGCGATCGATGGAAGCCTGGTCGTGTGCCTGGAGCGCATGCGCTCGGTGCACGAGGTCGACGTCGCAAACGGCTACGTCGAGACCGAACCCGGCATCTTCAACACCGAACTTCGAGAGCACGTGAAGGACTTCGGCCTGTGGTACGCGCCGGACCCCGCGAGCAAGGACTTCTGCTCGATCGGTGGCAACGTCAACACCAATGCGGGCGGTCTGTGCTGCGTGAAGTACGGCGTCACGCGCGATGCGGTGCTCGGCCTGGAAGTGGTGCTGGCTGACGGCCGGATCACGCGCATCGGGCGGCGGACCGTCAAGGGTGTCGCGGGCTACGACCTGGCTGGGCTCATCGTCGGCAGCGAGGGGACGCTGGGGATCGTGACGATGGCGAGGTTGCGCCTGCGGCCACTCCCGCCGCAGGCCACGACCACCGTGGCGCTCTTCGACTCCGTGGCCGACGCAGGGCGTGCGGTCGCCGCGATCATGTCCGAGGCCACACCGAGCCTGCTCGAAATGCTCGACCGCACGACCATGAGGGCCGTGGAGGAGTGGCGCCCCTCGGGGCTCCCGGTCGATGCCGGAGCGCTGCTCATCGCGCAGTCCGACCTGCCGGGCGATGCGGCGGTGGCCGAGGCAGAGGCGATCCTGCGTGCATGCGAGTCCGCTGGCGCAGTCGAGGCCTACCGGTCCGAGGACGCCGAGCAGGCCGAGATGCTCCTGGGGGCCCGGCGCATGGCGATTCAGGCCCTGGAGGCGAAGGGCGACTGGCTGCTGGACGACGTGGCCGTCCCTCGTACGGCCCTGGCGCCTGTAGTCGCGGAGATCGAGGCGATCGCCGAGCGACACGGTGTCCTCATCGGCACATTCGGCCATGCGGGTGACGGCAACCTGCATCCCACGATCGTCACCCCTCGCGGGGATGCCGATGCCGCGGCCCGAGGGCTGGCGGCGTTCGATGACATCCTCGACGTCGCCCTGCGACATGGCGGCACCGTGACGGGTGAGCACGGCGTAGGCCTGCTCAAGCGCAGGGCGCTCGCTGAGGAACTCGATGAGCCCGCGCGCGACATGCACGTGCGCATCAAGGAGGCTCTGGATCCGCGCGGGATCCTCAACCCTGGGAAGTCGCTGCCCCGCTGGTAGCAGGTGCATCGCCAGCCGGCGCCGCATCGCTTGGAGCCGGTGCATCGCCAGCCGGCGCCGCGGCACCGGTGGACGCTGGCGCAGGTGGATCAGGATCGGGTGGATCGTGGCCCGGTAGTGGGTGTTCCGGGTCTCGATTGGTGAGGTACTTGAGCACGCGATAGATGGCTGCACCGATCGGCACGGCGACGAGGGCACCGATGATGCCGAGCAGGATTGATCCCATCGCGATGAGGATGATGATCGCCAGGGGGTTGAGGCTGACAGCCTTGCCCATGACCAGTGGCTGCAGGACGTCGCCGTCGAAGGAGCCCACCAAGACGGTGAGCCCGATCGTGAGCAGCGCGATGAGCGGCCCTCGCTCCGCGAGCGCGACGATCGCGGCGAAGAATGTGGCAATCGGCGCCCCGATGACCGGGATGAAGGCGCCGAAGAAGACGATCGCCGCCAGGGCAGGGGCCATGGGCACCTGCAGGATCGTCAGGCCGATGAAGACGAGAATCGAGTCGCAGAGGGCGACGATGACGACCCCCCGGGTGTAGCCGGAGAGCGAGTCCCAGGCGAGTTCCCCCGAGGTGTTGACGTAGGGGCGCGACCGGGTGGGCATCCAGCTGATGACCCACTGCCAGATCGGTCCGGGCGACATCATGAAGAAGATCACGCCGAAGATAAAGACGGATCCCCCGAGCACGAGGTCCCCGACCGATCCCAGGGCCGACGACCCGATGTCGAGGGCGAAATTCTTGCCCCAGTTCTCCACCTCTGTGACGTACCCCTGGAAGTCGTTGGTCGAGAGGTTGAGTGGCGGCCCCGACGCCCACTTCTGCAACTCGCTCATCGACTGCTGAACGGACTGCGAGAGGTCAGGCGCCTCGTTGATGATCGAGTTGACCACGATGTAGAGCACGAGCACCACCGCGACGCCGATGATGATGATCGCCAGAACCATGGCGATGGCCTTGTGCAGGTGCGCGCGCTTTTGCAGGAATCCCATGATGGGCGACGCCAGAGCGGTGAAGAACGCCGCCAGGAAGAGCGCGATGAGAACGATCGAGATCTGCCCCATGAGGAAGAAGAGGACGGCGAACCCGGCGAGGATGACGAGCACGCGCCAGGTGATGCCGGCCCAGGTCTTCAGCGTCGGGGGGACCCCGAATTCACCGGGCTCACCGCCGCTGTCGTCGACGGGTGCCGGCGCGGTGGTGGTGGTGTCGCTCATCCCGCGACCGTAGCGGACCCCGTCTAGTCGACGCGGACGAATCCCCGGGGTGTCATGAATCCGCAGGCCACAATCCCCGGCTCATCGTCGCTGACCCACGTGATCTGCGATACCGGGGCGTCATCCGAAGCCAGCCAGCCACCCAGGGTCTCGGCATCGCCGTTGAGTTCGATGGAGGTGAGCTCGACAGGGCCACCGTCGCGAGCAGGATGGCATTCCTGCGACTGCCATTGGATGAAGTAGGGCAGTTGTGGGTCGTCGATGAGGTCGAGGACGCCGATCTGCCGCCAGCGCAGTTCCTGGCCGTCGGGGCGGATGCGATGCCCGCCGACACTCGCGCGGCCAAGACGCTCCTCGACGGGGGCAATGTCATCGACGGCGACGACCCATCCCAGCCAGCCGCCGCCCTCTTCCGCCCGACGACGGACGGCGCGACCGAACGGCGCCTTGTCGGCTGCCGGGTGGTCAAGCGCCGCCACAACCTCGACGTAGACGCCGTTGGCGAGCGGCAGGGTGAAGTTGCGGGTGCCGAATGAGGGGTGGATACCTCCGTCGACGAACGCGGCGCCCAACTCTGAGCCGATTCGCTGGACTACCTCGGCGAGCTCACCGGGTGCACAGGCGTACGAGACGTGGTCGAGACGCATGGCCGTCATCCTGTCAATGGGTGAGGGGACTGCTGACACCCACCCCCGGATGGGCGGGGTAGCCCAGGCAGGCGCGGCCCGCAGGATGCGCCGGAGGGGCTAGGGTCTCAGCCGATAGGGAGGGCCCGTGAGCGACACGTCCGATACACCGGGGGCAGAGACGCCCGCCACTGCCGCCGATGCTGCCGCGCCGCCGACGGCTGCGCTGGACAAGAAGAAGTCGATCATCCTCGGGGTCATCGGCCTGATCTTCATCGTGCTCATCTTCTGGAAGGTCATCCCTCAGGTCACCGGCTCCGGCTACCAGGCGGCCTTCGCCGAGCTAGCCGACATGACGCCGCTTGCGCTCATCATCATCGGCGTCACGGTCCTGCTCTACCTGGTCGCGTACGGCTTCCCCTTCATGGCGGCGACGCCAGGACTGAAGTACTGGCCATCGCAGCAGGTCAACCAGGCTGCCTTCGCGATCTCCAACGGCGTGCCCGCGGGCGGCGCCTTCGGACTTGCCGTGCAGTACGCCATGCTCACGTCGTATCGCATCGCTGGGTCTGCGAGCACGGCTGCAATTACGGCCGTGGGCCTATGGAGCATCTTCGTCAGTCTCGGTCTGCCGATCCTCGGCGTTGCAGCCCTCAGCATCGAGGGCGGCAACAGCAGCTACAACTGGGTGGCGCCGCTTGGCCTGGGCATCCTCGTCGTGGTCATCGTGGGCTTCGTCCTCATCATGCGCAGCCCCAAGCTGGCCGTGGCGATCGGCAACCTCGGCAACAAGCTCATTAACCCTCTGCGCAAGCACGTGTCCAAGCTCAAGGACCTCGATCTAGTCCAGCCCATCTCGAAGTTCCGTGGCGATATGTATGAAGTACTCCGTCGCCGCTGGCTCTTCCTCACCATCGCCCAACTCGCGGTCATCCTCACGCAGTTCGCGATCTTCTACGCGTCGTTGCGCGGGGTCGAAGGTTGGGATAGCGCCGACGGCACATCCCCGCTCACGGCGTTCGCGGCCTTCGCGACCAGCCAGATCATGCTCATGGTGCCCATCACTCCCGGTGGGCTCGGCACCACGGACGCGCTCATGATCGCGCTGCTGCAGAGCATGGGTGTCTCGGGGACTGTGGCCCAGGCTGCCGATGTCGTATGGCGCATGGCGTCCTACCTGCCGCAGATCATCATCGGCATCATCGCGCTTCTGCTGTGGTTCCGCCGGGCCAGCCGCACGTACGCCGCGGCCAAGCCTGCGGACGCCGCTCCTGCCTCCTAGGCCCCGGTGATGTGGTCGCGCTACGTCGCCCTGGGCGACAGCTTCACCGAAGGGCTGATGGACGAGACCGATCCCGATGGACGCCACCGGGGCTGGGCAGACCGGCTCGCCTGCCAACTGCAGACCGTCAATCCCGATTTGCTCTACGCGAACCTCGCTATCCGTGGACGCCTGCTGGGACAGGTGGTTGACGAGCAGGTCCCGCAGGCTCTGGCGCTGAATCCCGACCTCGTGTCCCTCGCGGCCGGGATCAACGACACCCTGCGCCGCTCCTATGACCTCCACTCGGCCATGACATCCCTGGAGAACGCCGTCATCTCGCTTCGCGGATCCGGAGCCGACGTCCTGCTTGTCGCCTTCGGAGACCCGTCTCGCCGTTCTCGGGTGATGAGCAGCGTCAGCGTTCGTATCGCGGCAGTCAATGCTGCGACCCTCGCCATTGCGCAGCAATACGGGTGCCGAGTCGTGGAGTTCTGGGGTTGCGCAGCCTTCGACGATGATTCCTTCTGGGATGAGGATCGTCTGCACCTGTCTCCCTCGGGCCATGCACTGGCAGCCCGAGCCGCTGCCGACGCACTCGGGATAGGTGACGACACCTGGCGCACTCCGCAGCCTCTGACCGATGCGGGAGGTCCCCTTCATCGCGGCGCAGGGCATGTGCGGTGGGCGCGTCGGCACCTGGTGCCGTGGCTGTCGCGGCGTCTGCGGGGTCAGAGTTCGGGGGACATGATCACCCCTAAGCGACCCACGCTCGAGCGACCCGCCTGCCCGTAGGCGTCGGGGTCACTGACCGCTGGTCCGGCTGAGCCGCGGGTGTCGGACTCGTCCGTTTCGCCCCCATCACGCTCCCCGGGATGCGTGCAGGACGGAGGTCCCCTAGGCTCTGGCGCGAAGGGGAGTACCCCCTCGCCGTGGGTTCGTCATCACGGGGCCGCCGCGGCCCCCGGGCCCATGGGTCGGCTTAGGCCGGCGGCGGGAGACCTTCGGTAGCGAGTTCGCTCGCCCGGAGGAAGCATGTCCGCTCACATTGCCACCGATCCCCGCTCTGCTGCCCGTGTCGCGCCTGCCCTCACTCAGGACGGCCGACGTGCACTCGAGGAGCGCATCGACCGTCTGCGCGTCGACGTCCTCGACCCTCTGCGTCCGCATCTCATCGGCCCTGACCGCGACGAGCGCGACGTGGCCGAGTTCGAGCGGGCCCTTGCGGAGATCGAGCGTCTCCAAGCCGTGGTTGCCGCGTCGGTCGAGCTTCCGAACCCCGCTACGGGCCGACGCGCCCGAGTGGCGGCTGGGGCCCTGGTGGAGATTCGCGACGGCGCGGGCGACATCGTGCGCGTGCGTCCGGTGCACCCGGAGGAGGCGACCATCGACGACGAGCGGATCTCCTGGGATTCCCCGCTCGGCCGCACCCTGATGGGCGCCTCCGTCGGCGACACGCTCGAGGTCCCGTCGCCGCGCGGCTCATGGACATGCGAGGTCGTGCGCATTGCGCGCTGACTCTCGCTAGCCTCGGCTCACTCAGATCTGCCCGCGCTCATCCACAGGCGTTCGGCCCATCCACAGAGTGGCTCGGACGTCTCACGGCAGCGGGCGGGGGTCCCAGCCTGGGCGCATGACTCACTCACCCATCGCCCTGCTCACCACCGAGGACCTCGCGCTCGTCGGCCCGCTCATGCTGGGCTATTGGCCCGAGGGCTCCGTCTGCGCGATCCTCGTTGACTCCGAGGACCACGTCGTCCTCATCATGCGTTGGGAGCGTGATGCGGACGTCGTGCTCCCTGCCAAGCCCGCTGCGACTACGGCGGCCGGCTCGCCTGTCGCGGTCCACCTCGTTGTCTTCGCGACAGTCGACGGCGCTCCGCAACCCCTTCACCCCAGGGCGTGGCAGCGCTCGGCTGACGCGCTCCGGGAGTCTGGCTTACCTCTGGGTCGGACTCTCGCCGTTGCCCGCGCGGCCGAAGGCGTGATGTGGACGTCGGCAGAGGGCCCCCTGCACGACCCTGGTGTCCACGTGATCCCCGCCGCCGCGGTGGCTGACGTCGCTACCCGTTGGGGATTGCCCGCGTGGCACGAGAGCCGGAGTGACTACGTCGCGGACATTGCACCTGATCCCGATGTGCGCGCCGACGTCGAGCGCGCGCTGAGGGATCTGCCATGCCTGATCGAGGCCGAGCGCGATCAGGCCATCACCAGAATCCGCGAACTCCTCGGCGCGGGCCCTCTGAGCCCGGTGGAAACGGCCGAGGTGCTTCAGGGTCTCGCCGACGTGCGGGTGCGCGACACGCTCCTGTGGGACCTCATGCAGGAGGGGCCGCATGCGTGGATGACCCACGCGAATCGACTGGCCCAGGCCGTCGCCACAGCCCCGGACGGATCGGCAGCTCCGGCCGCGACACTGCTTGCCATCCTGCGCTGGCAGTTGGGCGATGGCTCACGCGCGGGAGCTGCAGTGGAGCGCGCGCTTACGGCCGATCCGGGCTACTCCCTTGCGGGCTTGGTCGATCGCTGCCTGGCGACGGGACTGCATCCGGCGATGTGGCGCGCAGGACTGGAAGATCTGAGCCGCGAGGAGTGCCGGCGGGCTGCCTAGGTGGCCAGGATGGACCATCGGGTTGTCCCCGATTCCCGCCTTGTGTAGCCTTTGGGGAGGTCATGAGCGCCAGCGTCAAGCCCCGGCTTGCTGGCCGGCAACCCTCCGACCGCGGTGGGGTGCCCCGGGTGATGACCGGGCCTGCAGAGCAGGCAAGCGCGGGTCTTGCGCAGGGCAAGGCCCCGGATGGCACGGAGGTCGCTATGTCCTGTTGTCGAATGCCCCGTTTCTGACGTCTTCGTCGTCAGCAAGGCAGGCACCCTCACCATCCGGCACCGTCCGGATGCGCCAACGTCACCCATTTCCGCACAACACGTAGGAGAACACCATGAGCAACGGCTGGTCCTTCGAGACTCGTCAGATCCACGCTGGGCAGGCACCCGATGCCGCTACCAACGCCCGAGCGCTGCCCATTTATCAGACGACGTCGTACACCTTCAACGACACGACGCACGCGGCTAATCTGTTTGCCCTCAAGGAACTCGGCAACATCTACACCCGCATCATGAACCCCACTCAGGCCGCGGTTGAGGATCGCCTCGCTTCGCTCGAGGGTGGAGTGGGTGCGTTGCTGGTGTCCAGTGGCCAGGCGGCAGAGACGCTTGCCATCCTCAATGTGGCTGAGGCGGGGGATCACATCGTCTCCAGCCCCAGCCTGTACGGCGGCACCTACAACCTCTTCCACTACACGCTGCCCAAGCTGGGCATCCAGGTGAGTTTCGTCGAGAATCCGGACGACATCGAGTCCTGGCGTGCGGCTGTCAAGCCCAACACCAAGGCGTTCTATGGCGAGTCGATCGCGAATCCGAAGAACGACATCCTCGATATCCAGTCGGTGTCGGCCCTCGCACATGAGATTGGCGTGCCGCTCATCATCGACAACACCGTGGCCACGCCCTACCTCATTCGTCCGATCGAGTGGGGCGCCGACATCGTGGTGCACTCCGCAACGAAGTACATCGGTGGCCACGGCACGGCAGTCGCGGGCGCCATCATCGACTCGGGCAACTTCGACTACGCCCAGTACCCCGAGCGTTTCCCCAACTACAACGAGCCAGACCCCAGCTACCACGGCCTCGTGTACGCGCGGGATCTCGGCGTCGGTTCGGCGTTCGGCGCCAACCTGTCCTTCATCCTCAAGGCGCGTGTGCAACTTCTTCGCGACCTGGGCACGGCCATCGCGCCGTTCAACGCCTGGCTACTCGCGCAGGGCCTGGAGACCCTCAGCCTGCGCATGGAGCGGCATGTGAGCAATGCGCGCAGGGTCGCGGAGTTCCTCGAGGGCCGCGATGAGGTCCTCAAGGTCAATTACGCGAGCCTTCCCTCGAGCCCGTGGCACGCCCTCGCCCAGAAGTACGCCCCCGCAGGCTCGGGTGCGGTTCTGTCCTTCGAGATTGAGGGTGGCCTCGAGGCTGGCAAGCGCTTCGTGGAGGCACTCGAGCTGCACAGCCACGTGGCCAATATCGGCGACGTGCGCAGCCTTGTGATTCATCCGGCCTCTACGACGCACTCGCAGTTGACTCCCGAGGAGCAGATCTCGGCTGGCGTCACGCCCGGTCTCGTGCGCCTGGCCGTGGGCATCGAAGGCATCGACGACATTCTCGCTGACCTCGATGCGGGCTTCCGCGCGGCGAAGGAGTCCTGAGCCGCGCCATGTCCGCCGCACACGGTGCGACCGTGCCCTACGGTCCGCTCTCCTACGACGGCTCTCCTCCCGCCACCGGTGCGTGGCGGGAGGGGGACCCCGTCGGAGAGCGCCGCTTCCTGGACATCGGAGACGTCGAAGTCACTGTCGGGACGACCATCCCGGCAGTGCGCGTTGCCTACCAGACCTGGGGCAGGCTCAATGAGGAGCGGACCAACGCCGTCTACGTCTGCCACGCGCTCACGGGTGACTCCCATGTGACCGGCGATGCTGGTCCCGGCCACCTCACGGCTGGATGGTGGGCGGGCCTGGTGGGGCCGGGGGCGCCCGTCGACACCGACCGGTGGTTCGTGGTGTGCGCCAATGTGCTCGGCGGTTGTCAGGGGACCACGGGCCCGGCGAGCCTTGCCCCCGACGGTCGGGCGTGGGGGAGTCGCTTCCCCGTGATCACGGTGGCCGACATGGTCGAGGTGGAACGCAGGGTCATGGACGCCCTCGAGATCCCTTCCTGGGCCCTCATGCTGGGGCCATCGCTCGGCGGAATGCGCGTCCTTGAGTGGATGGCCGCCTACCCCGAGCGCGTGCGCTCCGGGCTAGTTCTCGGCACGACCGCTGCGGTATCGGCCGATCAGATCGGCACGCACGCCACCCAGATCGCTGCGATCGAGGCGGATCCGAGATTCCTGGGCGGCGACTACTACGACCAGCCCGCGGGCGAGGGTCCGTATGTGGGCATGGGTATCGCACGACGTATCGCCCACCTGACCTATCGAAGTGAGAGCGAACTCGACCTGCGCTTCGGTCGCGATCCGCAGGGTGACGAGGACCCCTCTGACGGAGGCCGCTTCGCCGTCGAGTCCTATTTGGACCATCAGGCGGACAAGCTCTCACGTCGTTTCGATGCCAATACCTACGTCGCCCTCACCCGTGCGATGAGCCTCTTCGACGTGGGCGAGGGGCGCGGCGGAGTGGCCGAGGCCCTCGGTCGCTTCCGCGCACCCCTCACGGTGGTGGGCTTGGACTCGGATCGCCTGTTCCCGCTGAGGCTGCAGGAGGAACTCGTCGCCGCCACTCCCACGGCGCACCCACTGCGTGTGGTGCGGTCGCCCTACGGTCACGACGGATTCCTGGTCGAGAAGGATCAGGTGGGGGAGATCGTGCGTGATGCCCTCAGCTCCGTTTCGGTGACCTGAGTCGAGCGCGCACTCGCCATGCGCGTTATCGCACGCGGCATGGCATCGGGCCGCGATGCGGCCTTAGCGTCGCGGGATGCGCTCCTCTCGCCTTCTCCTCGCATTGCCACTGCTCACGGGCATCCTCGTCCTCGGCGGCATGACCGCGATCGACTTGGCGCCGGCGCACGCGGACATCACGATCATCGGCGATGACGACCAGGATGCGTTTGTGGGCTCGGGGAGTCTCCTCCTGCCACCTCAGATCGCAACGGACTGGCGTCAAGTGGCCGCGACGTGCCCCGGATGCACCTGGCGGTCGGTCATTCAGTGCGAGATGACCACGGCAGGTTCGTGCCGCGGGCCCGCGCGCCTGTGCGGCCCCGACGGCTACTGGCTGAGGGTGTATCTCACCCGTCCTGACGGGGTCGAGTTGAACCTTGGCGCGGCATGCTTCGGCTCCGGAGGCCCCGTGTCACGAGAGACCGCCGAGGCGCAGTTGCGCGATCGGATCGTGGCTCTCGTGCCACCGCTGCGCGCGTGGCGTCAGCCCGCTGGGCAGGTACTCCCGCACCTGCCGGTCGTCTTCGGCGTCCACCAGTCCGAGGCACCCCTCAAGGAGTCCTTCGAGATCGTGGGCCTGCCCGTCGAGCTCACTGCGCATCCGCGGTGGTCATGGGATTTCGGAGCGGCGTCGCTGACCACGACCAGCGCGGGTCGTCGCTGGCCCGAGGCGACGATCGGTCATGTGTACCGTCGGTCGGGCCTCGCGGAGGCGCAGGTGACCGCAGTTTGGGAGGCCACCTATGAGGTCGCAGGGGTGGGCCCGCTGGCCATCGAGGGACCGGTGACGCAGGAGGCCAGCATCACTGTCCCCGTGGGCCAGGGCCGGGCGGTGCTCGTGCGCTGACCGCGCGATCCAGGCCCTCGGCGCGCCGGGGAGCCCCGACAGTGGCGGCTTGGTCGACCCGCCGGGGCGGCCCGGGGTGGGCGCTCACCCCTAGGCGTGCGAGACTGTGGGCGTCCCGGATCAGCGGGACGTGGCGCCCGGCAAGTCCTCGGACTTGACTCGGGCCCTCTTCATGGGACCAGTGCGGAGGACGGCTTAGATGGCAGTGGCGAAGAAGGCCCCCGCGAAGAAGGCCCCTGCCAAGAAGGCTGCGCCCGCCAAGAAGGCCGCGCCCACGAAGAAGCCCCCTGCGAAGAAGGCTGCGCCCGCCAAGAAGGCCGCGCCCACGAAGAAGCCCCCTGCGAAGAAGGCTGCACCGGCGAAGAAGGCTGCTCCGGCGAAGAAGGCTGCGCCCGCGAAGAAGGCTGCGCCCGCAAAGAAGGCTGCACCGGCGAAGAAGGCTGCTCCGGCGAAGAAGGCTGCGCCCGCGAAGAAGGCCGCGGCGCCCGCGAAGAAGGCCGCGGCGCCCGCGAAGAAGGCTGCAGCGCCC
>CAJBMR010000309.1 GCA_903954205.1 uncultured bacterium
ACCCCCATGGAGTTCCGCGACTGCGTTCAACGCCACCTGCTGCGCCTCGACAGCATCTGGCGGATCCACGATCGTGCCGCCCGCCTCGAGCACGTCAGCGACGAGAATGCCGACGTCGGTGTAATCGACCTCCCACGTCCCGTCGGTGAGCTGCCGAGCCGCATCTCGGAGACGCGCCGCCCCATAGGTCGGCAGCTCTACGCGAGCCGTGCCCGTGGTCGCGGGCTCGACGAGCTCGTCGAGGAGCCTTTGGATGTCGCTGCGATCCGCGGAAGAGAACTGCTCTCGCAGGCGCGCCACCGATCCCTGGATGCGCGACAGCCGAAACACCCGACCCGCATCGCGTTCGCGACTACGGCCCACGAGATACCAGGCGCCGCCACGGTAGGCCGTCGCCCAGGGCTCCACGATCCGTTCCTCGACGGCCGCACGACCTCGCGCCAGATAGTCGAACCGGACGACCGTGCGTGAGCGGATGGCCTCCCACAGGAGAGGGAGCGCCTCCTCACCCGTGCCGGGACGGCCCGGCAGGAGTGGGGACCAGCGATCCCCCGTCGCCGCTTCGATCTTGCGCAGGGCCGCACCGGCCTCGGCAGCCAGTGCCGCTTCGCTCCACACACGGGCCGCAAGCCCGAGCACGGCACGCTCCGAGGCATCGAAGTCGATCGCCGGCATGGCGTAGGCATCCTCATCAATGAGGTACCCCTCGACTTCACCCTGAGAGTTGACGATCGTGTCGATGGGGATCCCCATCTGACGGAGCTCGTCCTTGTCGCGTTCGAACATTCGCTCGAATGCGTCATCGCTCGCAGCATCGCCATAGCCCGGAATACCCTCTCGCAGCGCGGCACGACTCACCGGACGACGTGACCCGAGAAGGCAGATGACGAGGTTGAGCAGGCGCTCCGTGCGATCGGTCGCCATCGTGATGATCAGCCCACGGCGATGAGATCGATCACGAAGACCAGTGTGCGCCCGGCGAGTCGATGCGCACCGGTCTCGCCGTATGCGAGAGCAGGTGGGATCACGAGTTGGCGCCGGCCTCCTTCACGCATGCCGGGGATGCCCTCCTGCCAGCCTGCGATGAGCCCCGCAAGGGGGAATCGAATCGGCTCGCCACGATCCCATGAAGCATCGAATTGCTCACCGTTCTCGAAGTCGACACCGACGTAGTGCACGAGCACCTGGGCGCCGGGTGTGGCCTCCGCACCGTCGCCGACCACGATGTCCGTGATCACCAACTCGCTGGGGGCTGGGCCTTCGATGAAGTCGATCTCGGGCTTCTCGGTCACGTCTGTCCTTCCGTCAGGGGCTGGAGATCATGTCGACGACGAAGATCAGTGTCTCGTCGGGCTGAATGCCCGAGCCAGGAGGCGGCTGGGGGCCGTAGGCGGCCGCACCAGGGATGATGAGAATTCGCCTGCCACCGGGCTTCATGCCAGGGATGCCGTCCTGCCATCCCTGGATGACTCCGCTCAGCGGGAAGCTCACTGGCTCGCCACGCGCCCAGGAGGAGTCGAAGACCGCGCCGGATGCCAGGCCCACGCCGCAGTACTGCACCGTCACCGTGGCACCCGCGGCAACCTCGTCTCCCGACCCCGGGACCACGTCGGCAGTGACCAGTGACGTGGCGGGGACAGCTCCCTGCAGGACAGCCACCGTCGGCGCGATAGCGACATCGGTCGTCGTCGCGACCTCTCCCTCGACCACGGACCCCTCCGGCGGCGCGTCGGTCGTCGTCGGGGGAACGATCTGTGTGCAGTCGCTCGTCGACCATGGAACGCCGGGGGCTGCGGACGAGGAGTCGGGAGCCGCGGAGGTGGACTCCGACGTGGAGGCGGAGCCGCCGCAG
>CAJBMR010000310.1 GCA_903954205.1 uncultured bacterium
ATGTGCCACAGCACGTTGAGCCAGCCCGCGGGTGTCGAGGTGTCGACTCCGGGCGAGGAGATGCCGCCGACCGGGAAGAAGCCCGGCAGCCCGAAGGCGCCGACTCCGAGCACGATGAGCAGCATCATGCCGAGCCAGAACTCCGGCATGGAGTAGAGCGTGAGCGTCGTGCCCGTCGAGATCTTGTCGAAGCGACTGCCGGGCTTCCATCCCGCGCGTATGCCGATCCAGATGCCGATGATCGAGGCCAGCACGATCGCCGTGCCGAGCAGGAGCAACGTCGGCCAGATCCGCTCGCCGATGAGCTCCCACACCGGCTGCGAGAAGCGTGTCGAATCGATGCCCGGGTCGAACGGATTGCGGACGTAGGTAAGGAACTGCTCCCAGATCGGCCGGTTCAACTCCGCGCGCAGCGCGGCGATCTGCTCGGCATCCATGTTGCGTCCGCGGGTGTAGAGGCCGATCGGATCGCCGGGCAGCAGCCGGAAGAGGAAGAAGTTGAAGACGACGACGAAGGCCAGCGTCACGAAGGCGCGCAACACCTTGCTCGCGACGACGCGCGCCGTCGAGCCGGTGACGCGGCGCGGCCGGATCGGATCCGGCTCGCCGACCGCGACCTCCTGGAGGAGGCTCACTCCTTCGAGTCCTGCGACGACTTCGACCGCATGCGCACCAGTGCGATGACGAGGCCGATGATCACCAGCGCGGCGATGACGAGCCCGATGATGAGGCCCGTGCTCGATCCACCCGAGGTCTCCTCGGCCGCGGTGCCGCCGCCGGCATCCGCCGACTCGCTTGCACCCGGCGACGGAGCAGCGGTCTCGCCGCCGGTGTCTGAGCCGATCGGGGCGACGTTCTCGTAGGAGTAGGTGCCGTACTGGAAGAGCAGCGAACCGCTGCCCTCAGGCTGGCCGACGAAGCCCTCGAACCGATCGGACCGGTAGGCCTCGAGGTTGTCGTAGTAGTAGGTGACGACGTAGGCGACGTTGTCGTAGACGATCTGCTGCATCTGCTTGACGATCTCCGCGCGCGCGGCCTGGTCGGTCGTCACGGCCTGCTCGGCGTAGAGGGCGTCGTATTCCTCGTTGCAGAAGAATGAGTCCGAGAGGTCGGCGTAGATCTCGCCGCCGTCCTCGTAGGAGCGCTTGCCGCAGGTGAAGGTCGACAGCTGGTAGTCGGGGTCGGGCTCGACGACCCAGCCCCACTCGAACATGTCGAATTCACCGCGACCGATGATCTCGAAGAGCGCGTTCTCGTCGACCGGCTTGATATCGGCCTCGATGCCGATGGCGGCGAGATAGGACTTGAAGTACTCGCCCGACTTCACCGAGGAGTCGGAGTCACTGCGCACGAAGAGCCGGTACTTCATCGGTACGCCGTCGGGCCCGATGCGCACGCCGTCGGGACCCATCGCATAGCCCGCGTCGTCGAGGATCTGGTTGGCGAGGGCAGGGTCGTAGCCTTGAGTGCCCGGATCGGTGTGCAGGGTGGAATAGAGCGGCGGAATGAACGTCGACCCGGGCGCGCCGTAGCCGTCGAGGATTCGATCGACCATCTGCTGGCGGTCAATCGCGTGCGAGATCGCCAGACGCACCTTCTGGTCCTGCATGTGCGGGTTGCCATCGCCGATGGGCGTGCCGTCCACGAGGGCAGCGCCCGTGTTGAAGGCGAGTTCGTTGAAGCCGGCGTAGGACCCGGCGTACGTCGTGATGCCCTCCTGGCCCTCGAGCGTGCTGAAGACGTCGGCGGTGAGGCCGGAGGCGATATCGATCTCGCCCTTGACCAGTGCCTGGCCGAGCGCGTCGGGGTTGTTGTAGATGCGGAAGACGAGTTCGTCGACGTTGGGCCGGCCCTTGTAGAAGTTGTCGTTGGCGACCATGCGGATGAACTGCCCGGTACGCCGCTCTACGACGAGGAAGGGACCGGAGCCTACCAGCGTCTGTCCCGCCTCCGGCTCGTTGGCGAAGGACTTCACGGCCTTGGCGTCGACACTGCTCCACACGTGCTCGGGGAGGATGTAGACCGCGAGCCGCTCCATGATGGGGGAGGGCTCGCTCGTCGTCATGACGACCGTGCGGTCGTCGGTGGCCTTGACCGAGGTGATGTTGCGGACGTAGTTGCCGTAATTGCGCTGCTCGTAGCGGCCGTTGAGGATGCGCTCGAAGGTGTAGACGACGTCGTTGGCCGTCAGCGGCGTGCCATCGGACCACAGCAGATCCGGACGCAGGGTGTAGGTCCAGGTCTTGCCGTCGGCCGAGGCCTCCCACGACTCGGCCAGGCCTGAGTCGGGCGTGAAGTCGGCCGAGCTGGTCGACAGCAGGGTGGAGTACTGCAGCTGGAACATCTCGTAGGACTCCGCGAGGATTCCGGTGAAGGGATTGAGGGAGTCGATGTCGCTGAGGATGCCGACGGTGAAGACCACCGGGTCGGCGGCCTGGGCCTGGGGCACGGCGGCGGCCGGCACCGCGACGATGGTGGCAGCGGCCACTGTGGCGATCAGTCTGCGGATCACGTCATCTCCCTCGTAGTGTGCTCGCGTGCCTATCCCCGTAGCCCCCCGCGATCCCGGCGACGATCCCTATGCCTGGATGCGCGATGACGCCCGAGTGCTCCCCCACCTGGAGGCCGAGCGCGCGGCCTACGACGCGCGCATCGTGAGCCTCGCGCCACTGACGGCGGAGGTCCTCGCGGAGCTCGTGGCGCGCACGCCCGATGCTGAACGCTCGGTCAGTAGGGATCACGGTTCCCATGCCTACTACAGCCTTACGCCTTCTGGGCGCGAGTTGCCTGAATTGCGACGAAGCGGACCCTTAGGTGATGAGCTCCTCGTCGACCTGGCCTCCTTCGGATCGCCGTACGCCGCCACCGGGGTCGTGGAGCCTGAAGCCCGGCGGGTCGGCGAAGCCGCCCCTGACGGCCGGGACGGCCTTCTGGCCTACTCGATCGATCTCACGGGGGCCGAGCGCTACACCTTGCGCTTCCGCGACATGTCCACGGGCGAGGACGTCGGGCCCCAGATCGACGGCACCTACTACACCGGCGCCTGGGCCGACGGCGAGTTCTACTTCACGACGATTGACGAGCTCAACCGACCGTGCGAGGTGCATCGCGTCAATCCGCGCACCGGCGAGCGGCACCACGTGCTCACCGAGCCGGACCAGCGCTTCGAGCTCACCGTGCGCAAGAGTCAAGACCGTGTCGTCATCGCGGCGCACTCGCGCACGACGAGCGAGTGCTGGGAGGTGGTCGACGGCCAGGCGGTGTCACTGCGCCCGCGCCTCGACGGCGTGGAGTACGACGTCGAGCGTGACACCGACCGCTGGCTCTTCTTGAGCAACGCCGATGCGACGGAATTCGCGCTGACCGCACCGGCCCTAGATATCCGCGACGGGCGCATCCACGACATGGTCGCCTTCGACGACGCGATCGTCACCTACTCCCGCATCGATGGGCAACCGCGGATCCGCATCCTCGAGCGAGATGGTCGCATCCGCCATGAGATCCGCCCTGAGGTCGGCGGAGCGCTGCGTCTGGGCCACAACGACGATCCGCACGCGGGCTACGTCACCGTCGTCACGGAATCCTTCACCGACCCCACGCGGTGGTGGGATGTCGACCTCGTCACGGGGGAGCGGCGCCTGCGCCATGCGCAGGAGGTGCCCGGGCA
>CAJBMR010000311.1 GCA_903954205.1 uncultured bacterium
AGGGCGCCGATGCCGGTGAAGACGAAGTCGAATCGCTCGCGACCCAGGGCCTCGACCGCGGCGTACACATCGGACTGGACGAAGTCGACTTCGGCACCGGTCTCCTCGGCGAGTGCGCGTGCCTGGGCGAGCGACTCACCGGAGAAGTCCAGTCCCGTCATGTGCGCGCCCCGTCGAGCCAGGGAGATCGTGTCCGTGCCGATGTGGCACTGCAGGTGCACGCCGTCGAGACCGCTCACGTCGCCGAGCAGAGGGATGTCGAAGCTCACGACATCGCTGAGGTACGCCGCATCCTCATGGAAATTCTTGACCTTGTAGCCGTCGGCACGCGCGTGAGCGGGCGCGCGCTCATCCCAGGCCGCGAGATTGTCCCGGTAGTACCGGCTTTCGATGACCCCGGAGTCACGTGCCGTGGACTTCTTGCCCCGCGGCCGGGGCGACTTCGCTGGCGGAGTCATGAGACAACACTAGGGCTTGTGCGCCACGCCATGGCAGGCTGTGCGCGTGACGGGGCTGACCAGCGCTGCTTTGGGGCGGGTGCGCTCGCGACTGATCCCTTTCCTCTTCGTCCTCTACCTCGTCGCCTACCTCGATCGCGTCAATGTCTCCTTCGCCGCAAGCGAGATGAGCGCGGACCTAGGGATCTCGCTGGCCGCCTACGGCCTCGGTGCAGGGATCTTCTTCATCGGCTACTTCATCTTTGAGGTGCCCAGCAATCTCATTCTCCGGCGCGTGGGTGCGCGCGTGTGGATCGCTCGCATCATGCTCACCTGGGGTCTTGTCTCTGCTCTCACCGCCTTTGTCACGACGGAGTGGCAGTTCTACCTCGTGCGCTTCCTCCTCGGCGTTGCTGAAGCAGGGTTCTTTCCCGGGATCGTGCTCTATCTGACCTTCTGGGTGCCCCGCTCCGAGCGGGCTCGGACCATGGCGCTGTTCCTTACCGCGACGGCGGTCGCTGGAGTCATCGGAGCACCCCTCTCCGGTGCGCTTCTCACCCTCGACGGTGTTGCGGGTTTGCAGGGCTGGCAGTGGCTCTTCATTGTCGAGGCCATCCCCGCGATCGTGCTCGGCGTGATCGTCTGGCGTCGCCTGCCCGACGGCCCGCATGAAGCGCGCTTCCTCACGTCCGAGCAGCGTGATGACCTCGCCGCGACTCTGAAGCGTGAGTCCGCGGAAGGGGCCGCGGAGGAGAGTCTCGGTGCCGCCTTCCGTTCCGGTCGCGTGTGGGTGCTCAGCCTTCTCTACCTCGCCATCGTCGTCGGCTTCTATGGCATCAGCCTGTGGTTGCCGCTGCTGGTCAAGCGCGAGTTCCCAGGCCTCGGTCTGATTGGTCTGGGCTTCGTGACGGCCATTCCCTATGCCTGCGCGGTCATCGCCATGGTCGCGGTGGGTCGTTCGTCGGACCGGCGGCATGAGCGCACGTGGCACCTCGCCCTGCCCTTGGCAGCGGGTGCGCTGGGCCTCCTGGTCGCGGCGTTCACCGGAAGTGTGGTCGGGATGATCGCGATCTGCGTGGCGACCGCAGGGATCTACGCCGCGCTCGGACCCTTCTGGACTCTCCCGCCCGCGTTCTTGCGTGGTGCAGCTGCTGCGGCCGGCATCGCCTGGATCAACTCCATCGGCAACCTCGGCGGATTCCTCGGCCCCTACACACTGGGGCGACTTGCGGACAGCAGTGCCGGAGTTGGCGCGGGACTCGCCGCACTCGCGGCCGTGACCTTCATCGCGACGCTCCTGGGCCTCGCGGTGTCGCGAGCCGTGCAGCGCTCGGCACGGGCATAGGCTCGCGGGATGAGCGCCGCCGCCCCCGAGCCTGTTCTCGAGGTAGCCCGCGAGGGCGGATGGAAGTCCTGGCTGCCCAAGGTCATCCTCACGGTTCTCGGCATCGCCCTGGCCTACTTCATCTTCAGCTACATGGCGAGCAATTTTGGCGGCTTCGAGCAGGGTGTGAAGGCAGCCTTCTCCATGCCTCCGGTGTGGACTCTCGCTGCGATTGTGGCCGCGATCATCGCCATCGGTGTCTATCCGCTCACCGCCCCTGCCGCGATCCCCAAACTCGGCTACGTGCCCGCCTTCGTCGACAGGCAGGGTGGCTTCGCGATCTCGACGACGATTCCCTTTGGTGGCGGGCCCATTGCGGTAGCGACGCAGTACGCCATCCTTGCCCGCTACGGCGTGGAGCAGAGGCTAGCGGCGGCGGCTGTGGCAGCCGACGCCCTGTGGACCTATCTCATGACTTTTGGTGCTCCCGGCGTGGCGCTCATCCTTCTCTGGATCTTCGAGCGACGC
>CAJBMR010000312.1 GCA_903954205.1 uncultured bacterium
GAGGCGGGCGGCACGATCGTGGATCCGCCAGATGCAGTCGACGCGCAGCAGGTGGCGTTGAACGCAGTCGCGGAACTCCATGGGGGTCTTCATGCGTGAAACTGCGTCCGCTCGCCTCTCCCGCCTGCTCGCCCTTGTGCCGTGGCTCGAACAGCATGCGGGAGTGTCCATCTCCGAGGCGGCCGAGCACTTCGGCATCGGAGCCGAGGAGCTCGAGCAGGATCTGTGGCTGACCATCTGCTGCGGCCTGCCGGGTCACGGGCCCGACCAGCTCATCGACATTCAATTCTGGGATGACGACGGCAGCATCCACGTAATCGATGCCCAGACGCTCGACCGACCTCTGCGGCTGCGTCCCGCAGAGGGCATGTCCCTCCTCGTCGGCCTGCGCATGCTGGCGCAGGTACCGGGTGACCATGACCGAGCCGCACTCGCGAGCGCTACCGCCAAGCTCGAGGCCGCCGCTGATGTGAGTCAGGCGGCCGCGGTGGTCCTCGACGATCCAGGGGAGGCCACAGCCACCGATCTTGCCCGAGCCATTCGCGAACGCCGACCCACGCGTCTCGTCTACGCCGGTGCGAGTCGTGACGAGGTCACCGAGAGGGTGGTCGAACCCGCCGAGATCGTGCGTCACAGCGGGAGGTCCTACCTGGCCGCGTGGTGTCGGTCCGCGGGTTCACAGCGCACCTTCCGGTTGGATCGCATCCGCTCCGTCGACGTCCTGGACGAGATCCTGCCCGAGGAGGCCAGTCGGGCGGCTACGCCAGCAGATGTCGCGCCTCGTCAGGGTGTGGTCGTGCGCGTCCGGGTGTGGCCGCGCTCCCGCTGGTTGCTCGAGGCGTTGGACCCGGAGGCGGTGCGGCCCGGCGGTGCGGCTAAGCCGCCCCTGTCGGGCTCCACCAGTACAGATGAAGCGCAGGAGGCGACTCTTGTCGTGGCGGATCCGGCCTGGCTCGTCCGTCTGGTCGTGGGCCAAGGTGGGGGAGTCGAGGTCCTGGATCCCCCCGAGGTGCGGCGGCAGGTGCGCGACGCCGCTGTAGCCGGCCTGACCCGCATGGGGGCCTGAGCCCCCTAAGGGGCCCGAAGCCTCGTGTGTGGCGCCCGTGGGGGTTACCATTGCGGAACGCGCGACGAAAGGTGCCGAGATGCCGTTCAACCTCAGGGGACCCGAGCTCCTGGTGCTCGTCCTCATCATCCTGCTCCTCTTCGGCGCCAAGCGCCTTCCCGATGTTGCGCGCGGCCTGGGTCGCTCGCTGCGCATCTTCAAGGCGGAGACCAAGGACCTGCAGGGCGCGGATGCCGCGGAGGATTCGGATGCGCCGGCCGCAGTTGACGCGGCCGCTCCGCAGGCCTCACTTCCTCCGGCTACCGCAGCGGACGCGACTCCGGCACCCGCCAAGCCCCAGGCCGAGCGCGCCGAGAGCTGATCCGTGGCTGCTCCGCCGGACACGAGCCCGCGGCGCCGTCGCCAGGGCACCGGCGGCGATGGCGCAATGCCGCTCATCGAGCACCTGCGCGAGCTGCGCAGCCGTGTCGTTAAGGCGTCTCTCGCCATTCTCGTGGGAATGGTGGTGGGCTGGATCTACTACGACGCGATCTTCGCCTGGCTATCCGCGCCCTTCGAAGCGGTCGTCGAGCAGGCGCGCGCC
>CAJBMR010000313.1 GCA_903954205.1 uncultured bacterium
TCACATCCTCCAGGTGACTGCGCTCATTGAGCTGGACGAGGAAACGTCGCCCCTCGGTACGACTCAGGGCGTAGACCACGGCGATGACGACGGCGCCGACGACGAGTGCGAGGGCACCCAGCGGCGGGCTGAGGATGACCATGAGGGTGCCGTTGAACACGACGAGTGCAAGTGCCATGACCCCGACGGACACCGCCTGGTCCACTGCGGCGATCATGGCACCGCTGACGAGCACGCGATCCGCCAACTCGGCACTCGGCCACGCACGCAGCTTGCTCGCGGGAATCCGCATAAGCCGGTCGAGGATCGCGGACGAACTGCTCACCTCCACGGCGTCTCTCAGCCGATGGATCTGGTAGGTGCGGGCGTAGGCCAACATGCCCGCGGCCACCGCCAGTGGGATGAGCACGGCGGCGATCGCCAGCAGTCGTCCCCGGTCACCTGTGGGCACCACCTCCGAGAAGAGGATGGATGTCGCCATGGGCACGGCGAGGCTGATGAGGCCGAGCAGCAACGCGACACTCACGGCATAGAACATGTCGCGCCGCGTGCCTGAGAGGCAAAGCCTGAGCAACTCGCGCAGGCTCGTGGGTCCCGGGGGCAGCGGTCGCGTCACCTCGTAGGCGTGGGGCTTGATGTTTGCCGCCACGGCCGCAGTGACCGGGATGGGATCGCGGTCGGGCCGCCACAGCCGCGGCCGGAACATCGGCCCGGGCAGGACGATGGCTGCGTTGCCGCCGTGGTCGACCACGAGGGGAGGGACGCTGTCGTTCCACCAGCCGTCGTCAAGGGTCACAGGGCGGACCCTGACCTGGGATCCCTCGATGATGCGCCGTGCCTGCTCCAGAGGCAGAGCAGCATCATCGACGGTCACAGGGCGAGGCTGAAATCCGAGCTGCTGGCCGAGGAGTGCGACTACGGCCACCGCGCGGCCTCCCGCGTCCGGCGGGACTGGCAGCGCACGATCCGGGTCGAGTGCTCGGCCGAGCCGTGCTGCGGCAAGGTCGGCATCGAAGTCACGCTGCTCGCGGGTGCTCATGACGACATCAGGTCCCGGTAGAGACCGACCTCGGCGGCGAGCTGGACATGTGTGCCTCGCTGGGCGACACCGCCTTGATCGAGGACGACGATCTCGTCAGCGTCGCGCACGGTCGACAGGCGGTGGGCCACGACAAGGACGGTGCATCCGCGGTCGCGGAGGTTCTGCACGACCTCGGCCTCCGTACGCGCATCAAGCGAACTAGTCGCCTCGTCGAGCACGATGAGGCGCGGGCGCCTCACCAGGGCCCGAGCGATGATGAGGCGTTGGCGCTGCCCGCCGGACAGGTCCCGACCTTCCTCGGCGAGGATTGAGTCGTAGCCGCCGGGCCGGGCGGTGATGTCATCGTGCACGCAGGCGTCGACGGCTGCCGCGATGACGTCGCGGTCGCGGATGCCAGGGTCGAACATGGTGATGTTGTCCCGGATCGATGCGGCATAGAGGACGACGTCTTGGTTGACGAAAGTCACCTCGCGCGCTCGCGCCTCGCGCGGGTACGACTTGAGAGGACGACCATCGAGCAGGATCTCGCCGGACCAGGGCTGGTAGAGACCGCCCACCAGGCGCCCAATCGTGGACTTGCCGCTGCCGCTGGGTCCCACGAGGGCGATGGCTCGACCGGGGTCCGCCTGGAGGGCGAAGGAGTCGAGCAGTGGCGGCTGCCGCGGGGAGTATCCGAAGGTGACGTCGTCAAGGGTAAGCGAGGCGGCCCATGGATCGACCGCCAGTCCGCGCCGGCGCCTACCGCTCACCCCTGAGCGACTCGTTGCCGCGAGGAGCGCCAGCGGGTCATCTGCTCCCTCCGGTGCGGGGGCGGAAATCTCCGAGTGGAAACGCAACGCGGTCGACGCCTCGTCAGTGTAGGTGTCTGCCGCAACCTCGGTGGGCGTGCCGTCGGCATAGGGGTCTACGAGCAGGGGATCTACGTCCTGATCGAAGACGTCCTTCAGTTGCTCCCATGCACCGCGCAGATCGAGCACGGAGTCGACGGCCGGCACAAGGACGATGAGGGGCGCAAGGAATCCTCCAAGAAGGATGGTGAACCCTGCCAGGGTCCCCTGAGTGATCGTGCCGACCATGACGAGATAGGCGCCCGCGCAGAGCACGAGCGCCGTGGCCAGGGAGGTAGCGAGCACCGGGACCATCGAGAGATAGGACCACAGGCGCGTAGAGCCGAGGCAGAGTCGGCGCCCGACAGAGGCGAAGGTGCGCTCGAAGGCGACATTCTCACTGCCTGTGGCCTTCA
>CAJBMR010000314.1 GCA_903954205.1 uncultured bacterium
CCGAGATCCGCTACGCGCCCGAGCTGCACGTCGAGCAGGGCCTCAACCTCAACCAGATCGTCGAGGCGGTGCTCGCCGGCTTCTCCGAGGGCCAGCGCGAGGCAGAGAGCCAGGGTCATCGCATCCGGGTCGGGGTGCTCCTCACGGCGATGCGCACCGCAACCCACTCGCGGCAGATTGCCGAGCTCGCGGTGCAGTATCGCGATCTCGGGGTCGTCGGGTTCGACATCGCCGGCGCCGAGGCCGGCTTCCCGCCGACCCGTCATCTTGATGCATTCGAATACCTGCGCCGCGAGAACGCCCACTTCACCATCCATGCCGGCGAGGCGTTCGGACTGCCGTCGATCTGGGAGGCGATCCAGTGGTGCGGCGCGGACCGTCTCGGACACGGTGTGCGCATCGTCGATGACATCGAGCGTCGCCCGGATGGCACCTACCATCTCGGCCCACTCGCTGCCTATGTGCGCGATCGGCGTATCCCCCTCGAGCTGTGTCCCACGTCCAACGTCATGACGGGTGCGGCGCCGAGCATCGCTGAGCATCCCATCGGGCTGCTCGCCGACCTGCGTTTCCGCGTCACCATCAACACCGACAACCGCCTCATGTCGCACACGTCGATGACGCAGGAGATGCTCGCCGTGAGCGAGGCCTTCGGCTGGGGTGTGCGCGAGGTGCGCTGGCTCACGGTCAACGCCATGAAGAGTGCCTTTATCCCCTTTGACGAGCGCCTGGCTCTCATTGATGACGTCATCAAGCCCGCATACGCCGTCGCGGGAGCGTAGGGTCCTGCCATGAGTGTCATCGAGCAGCTGCAGTCCACCGCCGTCAATGTCGAGGGAGTCCGCGAGGGACTGGGGCGTTTGAGGGGTGCCCTCGAGCAGACGGAATCCGTCCTCGCGATCGCCGATGAGGTGCTCGGGATGACCGACGACGTGCTCGAATCAACCGCCGATGCCCTGGAGAAGTCCAAGCGCTGGGCGCCGCGGGCTGCGATCGTGGTGGGTGTCGTGGCCGTGGCCGCGATCGGCGTCATCGTGGTCATGCGCCTGCGCAAGAGCGACGAGGACTAGGTCCCACGGCCTCATCCCCGCCGAGTGGTCACTTGTTGAGTGGTCCATAGGGGCGGGCCGGCTCGACAACTGACCGCTCGTCGCGACGCCGGCTAGGGCAGTCGCAGGGTCCGGGCTGTCGACTCGATCGTGAATCCCACGCGCTTGTAGGTGCGCAGGGCTGCGTCGTTGCCCACCGTGACGACGAGTCCGAGCGAAGCGAATCCATCGAGGCGGGATGCGGCCCACCGCAGTAGCGCTGCTCCCGTGCCGGCGTACTCGGGGTTGGGATCACGCCAGATGTCGCACACCCAGGCACCCTCTCCGGGTCGATCGACGACGAGGATCCCGCCGTACGCGTAGCCCTCGCGCAGCGCGATCGCACTCGCGTGGCAGACGAGTGGTCCGAGTCGACCCCCCGATGTGTAGGGCACGAGGTAGTCGGTGATCAGGGACGCACCGCCCGACAGATGGTCAGGATGCTCGGGTGGGTACGCCGCGAGGAACGCCGGCAGCACCTCGACCCACGGCACGGGTGGAGTCGCGTCCGGTGCGAACGGCAGGAACTCGGTGTCGTCGTACCCCTCGAGAGGCAGCGCAAGGCGCATCTGATGGGCGTGGCGCACGCTTTGGGCGCCGGCCGACAGCAGGGCATCGGCCAGGGCGGTGTCGGCCGTGGACGCAAAGCCCCCGGGTAACGCCTCCTGGAGCGCGGCGACCGCCTCCGCGACGGAGACACCGGGCAGGCGGACGATCTCGTCCGCCCAGGGCATCTCATCGCGCGTGGTGGCGGTGAATGCGAGCCGTTCCATGTCGCCGAGTGTGCACTAGCGGACAGGGAATGACCTGAAATCAGGTACGCAAGTGCACACTCGGCACCCCGTCAGACACCCTGCGGATGCCACACGGTGGTGGTCTCCACGAAGGCACTGATGCGGCCCAGGCCGGGGTCGGCGGACCAGTCGGGTGCGGACACCGGCGGCGGGAGCACTCGCTTGATGGTGTCGGCTGCGGCCACCGCCATCTCGGTCGCGACCCCGTCGTCGACCACCCCGGTGAGGTCCAGTGCATCCACGTCGGCGTGCGATGCGAGCCACGGACCGATCTCAGCGGGTGCGCCGGTGAGGATATTGACCACGCCCCCGGGCAGATCGGAGGTGGCGAGCACCTCGGCGAGAGTGATCGCGGGCAGCGGACACTCGGGCGACGCGACGACCACGCAGGAGTTTCCACTCACAATGATCGGCGCCACGACGCTCACCAGGCCCAGCAGCGAGGGTCGCTGCGGTGCGATCGCCGCGACGACGCCCGTCGGCTCGGGGACCGAGAAGTTGAAGTAGGGACCGGCCACCGGATTGCTCGAGCCGAGCACCTGAGCGATCTTGTCTGACCAGCCGGCGTACCAGACCCACCGGTCGATGGCGGCATCCACCTGAGCCGTTGCACGTCGCGTCGAGCAGCCCTCGGCGCTTTCGATCTCGTCTTCGAACTGAGCCCGGCGGCCCTCGAGCATCTCCGCGATCCGGTAGATGACCTGTCCCCGGTTGTACGCCGTCGCCGACCACCAGCCTCGTTGCGCGGCGCGTGCGGCGAGGACTGCGTCGCGAGCGTCCTTGCGCGAGGCGAGTGAGGCATTGGCCAGGAAACGGCCCTTGGCGTCGGTCACGGCGTAGGTGCGTCCGCTCTCGCTACGCGGGAAGGCACC
>CAJBMR010000315.1 GCA_903954205.1 uncultured bacterium
CGGGCACACCCGCTGTCGCACTGGCCGGCTACACGAACGCCGGCAAGTCCAGTCTGCTCAACCGGCTCACCGGCGCGGGCGTGCTGGTGGAGGACGCGCTCTTCGCGACCCTCGATCCGACGGTGCGCAAGCTCGACCTGCCCAGCGGGCGCCACTGCACCATGGCCGACACAGTGGGCTTCGTGCGCCATCTGCCGCATCACCTGATCGAGGCCTTCCGCTCGACGCTGGAAGAGGTGACGGACGCCGACCTCGTCCTCCACGTCGTGGATGGCTCCGATCCCCATCCCGAGGACCAGCTCTCGGCGGTCCGCGAAGTGTTAGCCGAGATCGGTGCGGGCAATCTGCCCGAGCTCGTCGTCATCAACAAGGCCGACATCGCCGATCCGCTGCAGCTCGCTGCTCTGCGCCGGCGCGAGCCAGACGCTCTCATCGTGTCGGCGCACTCCGGCGAGGGGATCGAGGAGTTGCTCGCGCGCCTTGATGAGCGCCTGCCCCGGCCTGAGATCGAGATCGACGTCATCGTGCCCTACGACCGGGGTGATCTCGTCGCAGCGGCGCACGCCGACGGCGAGGTCCTGTCGCAGGAGCACCTGCCCGAGGGCACGCGGCTGCGGGCGCGGGTGCGGCCTGACCTTGCTGCTCGAATGGGCGTATCCGTTGATGTTCCGGACGACGCGTGAGCGAGTCGCTGCCGAGCGTGGAGGAGGCGCTGGCGGCGGCCGCAGGTGCCCTCGGCAGTGAGCCGCGTCCCGGCCAACTCGCCATGGCCGAAGCGGTCGCAGAGTCCTTGGATTCCGGTCGCGAGATGCCCCAGCACCTGCTCGTCCAGGCGGGGACGGGCACGGGCAAGTCTCTGGCCTACCTCGTGCCCGCGGCATTGCACGCGATGAAGGGCGATGCCGTCGTCGTGGCCACGGCGACCCTCGCCCTGCAGCGCCAGCTCGCCGAGCGCGACCTCCCCGTCGTTGCCCAGGCGCTGGAGCCGCTGCTGCCGCGGCCGCTGACCTACGCCGTGCTCAAGGGCCGTCACAACTACGTCTGTCTCGAGCGCCTGCACCGCCAGGAGCCGGATGACGACGGCGACGCGATCATCCCGAGATCTGAGCTGGGCAAGCAGGCGGCAGCCGTGCGGGCCTGGGCGTTGGAGACCGAGACCGGCGACCGCGATGAGTTCGGCGAGTCCATTGATGCCCGCGTCTGGAGGGGCATCTCGGTCTCACGCCGCGAGTGCGTCGGCGAGATGAAGTGCGCCTACGGCCCCGACTGCTTCACGGCCAAGCGCCGCGAGATCGCCATGCAGGCGGACATCGTCGTGACCAATCACGCCATGCTCGCCATCCATGCCGTCGAGGGCATCCCGGTGCTGCCCGATCACGACGCCGTCATCGTCGACGAGGCCCATGAGCTTGTCGATCGCGTGACCCAGGCCCTGGCGATGGAGCTCTCCGCCCGTTCGGTCGAGCAGGCGGTGTCTCGGGCAAGGAAGTTCATCCGGCCCTCGACTGCCGATGATCTGGAGGAGGCCGCGGAGCGCCTGACCGAGGCCACGAAGCAGGAGGGTCGCTACCGCGAGGCTCCCCGCGAGCTGCTGCTGGCGCTCACGTCGGTGCGGGATACGGCGCGCGCGGCCTTGGGCGACATTCCCAGCGACGATGATCTCGCAACCCTGGCAGCACGGCAGCGGGCACGGGGCGGCCTAGACGAGGTCTTCGATGCTGCGGGTCGACTCATCGCCGCGACGACGAGTGAGGTCACCTGGGTCGAGGGCGGCACCGTCAAACTCGCGCCCCTCGAGGTGGCCGGGGTGCTCGGCAACTCGCTTATGAAGGACCGTCCCGTTGCCCTCACGAGCGCGACCCTCACCCTGGGCGAGGAGTTCGGGGAGTGCGCCGCCCGACTCGGCGTCCCGGGTGAGTGGCAGGGCCTGGATGTCGGGAGTCCCTTCGACTACGCCCAGCAGGGCATCCTCTACATCGCGCGCCAACTCCCTGCGCCTGGACGCGACGGCATCCCCGAGGAGGCCCTCGACGAGGTGGGCGACCTCATCGATGCGGCGGGTGGGCGCACGCTGGTGCTGTGCTCGTCGTGGCGTGCAGTCGAGCGCATGGGCGACTACCTGCGCGTGCTCCTGTCGACGCCGGTGCTCGTGCAGCGGCGCGGGGAGCCTGCGGCGACTCTCGTGGACGCCTTCGCGGCCGATCCTGCGACGAGCCTGGTCGGGACGATGTCGCTGTGGCAGGGGGTCGACGTACCCGGTGACACTTGCTCGCTCGTGGTCATCGATCGCATCCCGTTCCCGCGCCCGGACGATCCGATCGTGTCGGCGCGGCAGGAGTCTCTGGGGCGCGAGGGCTTCCGCGAAGTGTCGGTGCCGCGCGCGGGGCTGCTGCTCGCGCAGGGCGCGGGCCGGCTCATCCGCGACGCGGGTGATCGGGGCATGGTGGCGGTGCTGGACCCCCGTCTGGCGACCGCGTCGTATGGCAAGACCCTGCGCGAGGCCATGCCACCACTGTGGCTCACGGAGGACCGTGAGGTCGCGCTGTCCGCGCTCGCCCGCCTGCGTGAATCGTGGGAGGGCGAGGGGGAGGAGGACTAGCCCACGAGGCGTGGGTTGGGTCCCTGGCGGGAGTAGTTTGGTGTACCACCTTCGCTATGGGAACCCACACACCTACAATCACCGCATGAGCACGAGGGATCCCGGGCCCGGTCGATCCTCGGATGTGATGGATGCGATCCTCGACAAGGTCGCGGATAACCGCACGCGGACCCAGACCTCCAATGCACTCTTCCGTGCCAAGGCCCTCGACCAACTGGATATCGCCGCTGACATCGACAATCAACTGCCCCTCGTCTCGCGCCGGAACTGGCTCCTGCTCGTCGGCGCAGCCCTGATCGTCATCGCCTTCATCACCTGGGCGGCACTCACTCCTGCGGCCCAGACAGTGTCGGGAAGCGGTCGGGTGCTGGCGCCATCCGGACTGCTCTCCGTGACCTCTCCCGAGGGCGGACTCATGCTGGAGATGACAATGCGCAGCGGCGATGCGGTCCAGGAAGGAGACACCGTCGCCGTTATCCAGACCGCGACGGGCCAGGTCGCCATCACCTCGGTCGTCTCAGGCACCGCGTGGCAGGTGACCACCACCGTTGGCGAGCCCGTGGCATCGGGCCAGATCATCATGACGGTCGTGCCCGACGGGTCCGGTTCGACGGCGCTAGTCGTGCTCCCTGCCGATGCCGCTGAGCAGGTCCTCCCCGGTGCGCAGGTCAATGCCAACGGGGCCACCGTGGGGACGGTCGCCACGGTGGAGCCGCCCCTCTCGGCCGCCCAGATCACGCAGCGCACCGGAATCAATGCACCGCCAGGGGAGCTTGCAGCGATCGCCGAGGTCGCACTGGACTCACCCGCCAAGCCGGGGAGCACCGCTGTCTTCACGATCATTGTGTCTAACGAAACCGTCCTCCAGCAGCTCTTCATCCGCTGATGGCTCCCGCGACGCAATCGCCAGCTACCGCCGCGCCCAAGCATCCGCGCAAGCTTCGTCGTCGCGTGCCCAGCATTCTCCAGATGGAGGTCACCGAGTGCGGCGCGGCGAGCCTGGGCATGGTCATGGCGTACAACGGCCTCTTCCGGCCCCTTGAGGAACTGCGGATCAGGCTCGGCGTAGCGCGTGACGGAGCAACAGCGAGGAGCATCGTCCAGGCGGCGCGGTCCTACGGCCTGAAGACACGAGCGATGAAGCGCGAGCCGCACCAGCTCAAGGACATGGCCTTCCCGCTGGTGATCCACTGGCGCTTCTACCACTTCCTCGTGCTCGAGGGCTACTACCCGGGTGGCTGGTACATCAATGACCCGGCCATGGGCCCGCGCACCTGCGATGATCACGAGTTCGACGAGGCCTTCACCGGCGTCGCAATCGAGTTCACGCCCGATGAGAACTTCACACCCGGCGGGAAGCGCCGCGGAGTGCTCGGGCGCCTGATCTCGGCCGCCGGCACTGTCCGGCCCATGATGATCTTCACCGCGATCCTTGCTCTCCTCCTTGTTGTACCGACCGTCCTCGTCCCCGCCGTGGTGCAACTCTTCGGCAACGGCCTCGCAGGAGAAGAGGGCATCCCCCTGCAAGCGGCCATTCTCGGCCTGGCGATTGCCCTGGTGATACAACTCCTGCTGCTGTGGCTGCAGGGTGGTCTGTCCATGCGACTGGCCACCAAGATCTCCACGCGAGTGGGCGCCGGGATGGTCCTGCGCCTGTTGCGGCTGCCCATGTCCTTCCACGCGCAGCGAGGTGCCAGTGCCCTCGCACAGAGAGCCCTGCTCATCGACCAGATGAGCACCGCCGTCACCGCCGTACTGGTCTCTGCGACGGGCGGACTGCTCATCGCGTTCGTCGGGGGACTCGTGCTCCTGGCCCTGAACTGGGCGTCCGGACTCGTCGCGGTCGCGGTCGCTGTCTTGACCGCTCTCACGGTGCGCCACACCTTGCTCAGGTCGCGTGACGAGGCCAGCAGAGTTATCCGGGAGGCCGTGGAGGTCGGCGCGGTGATGTCCTCCTCCCTCAGTCAGATCGAATCCATCAAGGCGTCGGGTACGGAGGACGGAATCATCGCCCGCGGCCTCGCCGCCGAAAATCGCCTCCTGGACGCCCAGCAGCGCATCGGAGTGCGCTCGCTCAACCTCACCATCCTGCCGGGCATCCTTGCCGGTGCAGGCACGGTGCTCATCGCGATGGCGGCCGTATGGCAGGTGCTGCTGGGCAACCTCGATCCCGGTGGATTCCTTGCCGTGATGGCTCTCGCCGCGGTGGTTATCGCGCCCATGTCCATGTTGGTCATCGCTCTTGACCAGGCGCAGACGCTGCGCGCGACCCTGGACCAGGTCGATGACATCTCCGATGCCCCCGAGGATCCCGAACTCACGAATGTCCCCGAGGGTGAGGTGCCGGCTACGCTCGCGGGAGATCTGCGCCTCGTCGACGTGACCTTCGGCTATAGCCCGGTGGGCGAGCCCACGATTCACAACCTGGACCTGCACATCTCCCCGGGACGTCGGGTGGCCCTCGTCGGACCCAGCGGCTGCGGGAAGTCCACGGTCTCGCGACTGGTCACCGGCCTCTACGCACCGAATTCCGGCGAGGTGCTCATAGACGGTCGACGCCGTTTGGAGCACGCGCGAGGGGTCCTCACCAACCGCGTCGCGCTCGTCGACCAGGACGTCACGATATTCAGCGGCACCCTGAGGGACAACGTGACCCTGTGGGACGCGACTATCTCGGATCGCGATGTCATGACTGCCCTTGTCGATGCGCAGCTGGGCGACCTGGCCGCCACACGTCCGGGCGGTCTGGACGCCGAACTCACCGAAGGAGGCGCCGATCTCTCCGGGGGCCAGCGCCAGCGGATCGAGATCGCGCGTGCTCTCGCACGCAACCCCATCATTCTTGTCCTGGACGAGGCCACGAGTTCGCTCGACCCGGTGACCGAGCAGGCCATCGATATCGCTGTGCGGCGTCGGGGCATCACCTGTCTGGTGATCGCGCATCGGCTCTCCACGATTCGCGACAGTGACGAGATCGTTGTTTTGAACCAGGGCCGAGTCGTGGAACGCGGAACCCACGATGAACTCATGGCTGCCGCCGGCGCCTACGCCCATCTGGTGGGCAGCGCATGAGCACGACATCCGAGGCACGACCCCTCACCGCGGTCGACACCCTCCACCCAACTCCGGGCGAGATCGTTGAAGTGCTGGATGGTGAGGTCCTTGTCTTCGCCACCGGCAGCGACGGTCATCGCACGCCCCTGTGCACGGCCCAGGCAGGGTCGATCGTCGTGGGCTGCGACCCGGCCGATGACGGGGCGAGACTGCTCGTTACGGGACTGCCCGGCACGGAAGTCCGGCTAACCGGACTCGACATCGGTGACATCGGACTTGACCAGATCGAGGCGTGGCTTGACCTGCTGGGGGAGTCCCTCACCCGGGGCCGCTGGCCCGCCAGCCTCGTGCCGATTGCTTCGGCTGGCTCGATGCTCGCTCCGGGAGAGAGTGTGGGACCGCAGCGCGACGACCCCCACCTGACGTGGGTCCGGGTGACGACAGGCAGGGCCAATCTGTGCGGCATGGACGAAGCCGTGCTCGACTCCAACTCCCCGGCTATCCCCCTCCCACACGGGACCTGGCTCCGCGCGGGTCTGCGCTGTCGCATCGTCGAGGCCCCCACCCCGGAGACACCGGATGAGTGGCGCGAAGCGCTCAATGTCTGGGGACGACTGACCGTGTCCGCCGTCGAGGGGCGTGAACACCGAGAGGACCTCGCGGCCGCACTCGAGAGGCAGGCCGTCGACCAGCGCGCAGGCGCTGCGATCCACAAGGGCGTGGACCTCCTCACCACCGCCGTGGGTGCCAGAGAGCGGCCCCCTGTGCTTGCGGACAAGACGCAGTCACTGCAGCTTTTTGCCGCAGTGATCACCGCTCGGGCAAGCGGCTTGACCGTCACCGACCAGGCCGTGCTGCGGGCGGCCGAGGAGGTCGAGAGCGGCCGGGATCCCGCGAACGCGATCGCGGGAGTCGCCGATGCCCGACCGCGACCCATCACACTCGAGGCTGGCTGGCATCGCCGTGAAGGAACGCCCAAGTACGTCCAGCTCACGCAGGTGCAGTCCAGGACCACCGAACCCAGGGCGCTGGTGTGGCGCCGAGGCTGGGTTCTCATCGACAGCGAGGGGGAAGCGCAGAGCGTTGACGAGGACCTAGCCGCGCGCGTCGACCGCAGAGCCATTGAGTTCCTGCCCGTCCTGCCGCCACGGCCTAGCAGCCTGCGCGATCTCGCCCGCCTCTCCACGCGTGGCAGCCGGCGCGAGTGGGTGGCCGTCGGATTCGTCACCGGGCTCGTCGCACTGATGACCTTCTTCACGCCGTTCCTGCTCGGCCAGCTCCCGACGCTCTTCGCCACCAATGCACCGACCACGGCGTACGCCGCCATCTTCATAGCCCTGCTTCTCATCGTGCTCGCCGGCGCGGCTTGGCAGGCCGTGCGCGCGCTCGCGCTGCTGCGCGCGCGCAGCCGATCGGTGGCCATCGCGTCCGGTGCCGTCTGGGAGCGCATTATGCGGCTGCCAGCACCCTGGCACGGCAAACACAAACTGGGAGACCGGCTCAATCAGGCGAGCTCGGCAAACTTCGCATCCGCTGCCTTCCCCGACGAGACCGTCATCCAACTGCTCAACACGGCCGCCGTCTTCGGCGCCCTCCTCGCCATTGCCACCACCGGTCCGGCTCTGCTCGCCGCCCTACTGGTCGTCTTCGCCCTGCAAGCGCTGGTAGTCACCCTGTTCTTGCGCGCTACCGTCTCGCGAGCCTCAGAGCGCATCACCGCCTCGGCGGACGCTAGCGGTCGACTCATCGAGATCCTGAAGGCCATCCCCCGCCTGCGGGTGAGTGGAGCGGAGTCACGTGCCTTCCTACGCTGGGCGCAATTGCAGGCGGAGTTCGCCAAGGCCGACCTCGGCCTGCGTCGCATCACGATGTCCCAGGGCGTTGTCATCGCCGCATGGCCTGTCTTCACGCTCATCGTCATCGTGTCGGTTATCGGGCTCACCGGAGGGACCTTCGGGCAGTTCATCACGGCACAAACCGCAGCCGTCGCAGGCACCGTGGCCATCTCCGCGTTCGCGATGTCCGGAGGTGCCGCGGTGGTGGCGCGGCAATCGCTGCTCAAGACAAGGCCGACACTCGAAGCGATACCCGAGGGCGGCGGCGAGGGCGTGCAGCCGGGCACGCTGAGCGGCAGCATCGAGGTGCGCGACATCGTCTTCCGCTACGCACCGGACCTCCCGCCGGTGCTCGACAAGGTCAGCCTCAGCGTGCAGCCGGGGGAGCACGTCGCGATCGTAGGTCCATCTGGATGCGGCAAGACCACACTCATGAGAATCATCCTGGGCCTTGAAGACGCGGAATCCGGCATGCTGCTCATCGACGGGCGCGACCTGAGCAGCCTCGATCGACCGGCGGTGCGCAGACAGGTCGGGTCGGTGCTGCAGTCGGCGACCCTCCTCCCCGGGAGCATCCGGGAGAACGTCTCCATGGGGCGCCCCATGACCCAGGATGAGATCTGGGCAGCGCTGGATGCCGCCTTCGTCGCAGACGACGTGCGCAAACTCGCCATGGGACTCGACACCCCGGTGTCCGATGGCGGCGGCACGCTCTCCGGCGGCCAGCGACAGCGCGTCCTCATCGCCCGTGCCCTCGCCGGACGTCCGCGCGTCCTCGTGCTCGATGAGGCAACCAGCGCACTCGACAATGTCACGCAGGCGGGGATCATCGCCGCACTGGACCAGCTGAGCATTACCCGTATCGTCGTCGCACATCGCCTGTCCACCATTCGCAACGCGGATCGGATCTTCGTCCTCGAGGACGGGCACCTGGTGGACTCGGGAACCTACGACGAGCTCACGAGCCGTCCAGGTCCCTTCCGCGAACTGGCCGCGCGCCAGGAGACCTAGCCGTGTCGGTCAACGACCCACAGGTCACCCTGATCCTGCGCCTAGCACCCAATGTGATCCGCACCTGGTTTGGCCTCGCCGGGATCACGGGCCAGACGCAACTCACCGACCGTCCACTCATGGATGCACTCGAGCACGGTGCGACGCTCGCGCACCTCCTCGACGTGGGCACACCCCGGGCCGGCCATGACGTAGCCGGTGTTCTCGACGTACTCCACCGCAGGCAACTCCTCGCCTGGCAGGCGATCGATGCAGACGGCACGGTCTGGGCGACTCTCACTGCGATCCGCAGCGGCGTGCCCCTGCCCCTCCCGGATGGCGGCGGCGGCGGCCACCTGCGCCTCTCGCGCTTTGCCCTGCTCCGCAGGTCCGGTGACACCTGGCTCCTGGAGTCGGGTCGCTCGTCACTGGCCGCGACCCTGTCGCCCCGGGCCGCGGCAGCGGTCGCCGCCGAAGAGGGGCCACCGCAGTTGTGCGCACTACTGCAGGTGGGACGCCTGCTGGTTGACAGTGACGACGACGGACCCTCGCGCTATTGGGAGTTCCACGATCGCTACTTCGCCTCCCGGTCGCGCTTTGACGCGGCGGGCGCGGGCGCTACCTTCCGCTTCTCCGGTGTCCACCATCCTGAGTCCGCCGACGCGCAGCCGCCGCTGCAGGGACCTGTGATCCCCCTCCCCGTGCCCGATCTCGAAGACGCAGGGCCGGCCCTGTGGGAGGTGACCGAGCGGCGGCGCAGCCATCCCGAGGTCAGCGACGAACCAATCGATCTGCAGGATCTGGGCGCGCTGCTGTGGCGCACGCTCCGCGTCACCGACTCAGCGCCGCGCGACCCGTCGTTGCAGACGTCCTACGACGCCACCTTCAAGCCCGTGCCCTCCGGGGGCGGCACGCACTCGATCGGATTATGGCTCGCCTGTCGTCACGTCACAGGCTTAGAACCCGGCACGTGGTGGTACGACGCCGTTGGTCATGCCCTGGTCCGCACCGATGACCTGCCGAGGGATTCCCTGCGCGAGACCCATCCCGTCTACGGCCTCCTCATCAGCCGCCATGCGCGCCTGGCATGGAAGTACGAGCGCATCGCTTATGCCCTCGCGCTCAAGGACGCCGGTGTCATCCTGCACGCGCTCCAGTTGGGCGCCACGGCGCTGGGACTGGCCATGTGCCCGATCGGCAGCGGCCCGACGGCCCCCATCCTCGAGGCGTTTGGCCTTGACGAGGACTCCTACGCGCCGGTGGGCGAGTTCTGGTTGGCGCGACGGAGGTGACTACTCGCGGTCGGCGAGCGCACCGAGTGCCTGCCACGCGATGTCGTCATCGGCAGTCACCACCGCCGCCACCCACTCATCGGCAAGGACAGCTCGCACGTCATCCAGCGGAGTGACCCCGCGGTTGGCCGGCGTGCGCCTCAGCCAGTCGGGGTGTACGCCGGCCCAGTGCGCCAGGCCATCCGCGCGCTGCGAGAGATCACTGGTGCGGCACCACCACGTGCGATGAGGCGGCAGACCGGCGATGGCTCCGGCGGACTGGCGCCAGTAGTCCATCGCGGCAGACAGGAAGGTCTGCGGCTCCTCCAGCGGCCGCGACCCGGTGTCGCCTGATGTGGTCGCGCGTCCCCACGCGAGATGGGCATCAGCCACATCGCCCATCGCGAGGAGCATGCCGGCGAGCGAGCGGCACCAGTCACGCGGATCCCGCACGGTCGCGACGAACCTC
The DNA here is from genome assembly GCA_903954205.1 of uncultured bacterium. Lineage (GTDB taxonomy): Bacteria > Actinomycetota > Actinomycetes > S36-B12 > S36-B12 > Mxb001. The sequence goes on from CAJBMR010000315.1 coordinate 10,219, forward strand.
GCGTCGGGGAAGAGTCCGGGCAGGATGTCCGCCCAGGTCCACAGGAAGCTGGTGGAGTCGACCTCCGCATTGCAGCGCTCATCGCGACCCACCAGCCACGCCTCGACATCGGCTCGGGTCATCTCGCCCTCCCGCTCACGCAATCGCACCTGCGCGGCTGGATCCATCTCGAACTCATGTCGAGCGCGCAACACGGGCGCCAGCATCGCCGCCACGGACGTGGTCCCGCTCTTGGGCATGCCGCATCCGATGATGTGCACGCGGCGGGTGATGGTGAAGACCACGGCGACTACTCCGATTCCGTAGATCAGGCCGGTGCGGAGATGTCGGCGAGCAACGGCGTCACCGCATTGGCAGCCACGGCGCCGTACGCGCGGTCGGGGAAGATGCGCCGGCGATAGCGCTCGCGCCCGTCGGTGAAGAGCGGGCGGTCGTCGGACTCGAGTCGCGCGCCGTCAAGGTAGGTGATGAAGCTGACCGCGAGCGTCAGGGCGTCGTAGGTCTGGCCGGCATGCTCGGCGTGCACATCGTGGTAGGACAGCGCGCCCGGGGTCATCCCGCTGAAGGTGTAGGTCTCGGCGTCGCCGGTCTGCCGGGAGCGGTAGAGCAGTCCGTGCTCGGTGGGCGCGGGGATGACCGGCAGCCAGTACTGCAGGATCGGACCGGTGAGGGGGATGAATCCGGCGTCGGCGTGCCAGAAGGTCCCGGGTTCCCCCGCCGGTCGATAGAAGATGACCCACGTGGCGAAGCGCACGTCGTCGTGCCCGTAGCCCTCGTAGACGATGCGATGCAGTGACTCCTGCGCCAGGAGATCAATGACCGAGTCGGGTGCCTCGTCGAGGCGCCAGGCGAGATGCCGCTCCTCGCGGCGGTCGGTCACCGTCGAGCGGGCACTGCCCCACACCTCATGGTGCAGGCGGAGCAGGTCGTCTCCTGCCGCCGCAGCGAGATCCGCGGGCA
>CAJBMR010000316.1 GCA_903954205.1 uncultured bacterium
TCATTCAGCTGATGTGGAAGCACATCCCGGAGGAGGACAAGAAGCTGACCTTCCCGGGCGCGCACTGGTACGACTTCAACACCCCCGAATACACCGTCTTCCACGACATCCAGGCCAAGAAGTGGGAGGCGACCCGCGGCGTCGGCCACTCCTTCGGCGCCAACCGCAATGAGCGGCCGCAGGACATCGTGACGACCACCGAACTCGTGCGTCTGCTCGTCGACGTGGTGTCGAAAAACGGCAACCTGCTCATCGGCATCGGACCCGACGAGAACGGCCGCATCGTCCCTGAGCAGCAGGCTCCGCTGCACGGGTTGGGTGCGTGGATGAAGGCCAACGGGACTGTCATCCACGGATCACGGCCCTGGGTCACCCCTGCCACGGAGACCACCGAGGGCACTCCCGTGCGCTTCGTCCAGAAGGACGGCGAGGTCTACGCCGTACTGCTCGGCCTGCCCGGTGCCCGCACCTTCGGCCTGCGTGGAGTCGATGGTCGCTCGGTCGACGAGGTACACATCGTCGGGAGCCGTGCGAAGGTCGGCATCGGTGAGCGCGATGGCATGGTCGAGATCACGCTGCCTGAGCGCGTGCCGGTGGAGCCGGCGTACTCACTGCATCTTGGCTCGGGAGTGCGCTGGTTGGAGTAATCGGCGTCGTCTAGTGGATGTAGTACATCGTGTTGGGCATGAGGAACCCGCGCTTGAGGTGACCATAGGACATGTCGCTCACCTGGTCGCCGACACTGGCCACGATGGTGAATCCGTCTCGCTTGAGGCTCTCGCGGGCCAGGGCCTTGTACTCCGCGCTGCTTGCGGCGGGATCCTTGTCGCCGCGCATGATGTAGCGGTCCCATCCGTCGATGCCGCGAGCATTGAGGCACGACACCATCGACGCCTTCGTATCGCGATTGCCCGAGCTCACCAGCGCAATGCTCACGCCAAGCTTCTTGACCCGATTGAAGAGATCGCGCGTCTGCGGGATCGACGAGTATCCGCAGGAATCGACGTACTCGGTCCATGTCGTGGGGTTGAAGGTGAACTGGGGATCCTGGGCGAGCGAGTAGGTGTAGCTGTTGAGCAAGGTCTCGTCGACGTCGAAGACCACCATCGCCTTACAGTCGCGCACCTGCTCCGGGGCGGCGCCGCAGCGATCTCTCGTCCAGTCGCGGACGAATCGCCAGGCAGCGAGGGCGACGTCCGAGCGATCGCGCTGGATGGCCTGCCCTGTGTAGTACGCCTCAACCTGCGGCGCCATATAGGAGCCGACGTTGTACGTCGAATTCGAGATCGGCGGAAGATTCTGGCCCGAACCGATGATGGTGCGCCCAGCGACTGCTGGGCCCGGGTTGACCGGGAAGGCCGCCGCCTGCGCCGCCGTCGGCGAGACGAGGGCGAGTGCGATCCCGAGTCCCACGACCCAGCGCGTGGCCCTCATGACATCTCCGGTGCGGTCTCTAGCTCCTTCATCGCCGCCGCGTCGAGAGTGACGAGAGCGGCGTCGCAGTTTTCGCGGAGATGCTCGAGTGATCCTGTGCCGGGAATCGGGAGCATCACCGGGGACCGCTGCAGGAGCCAGGCCAGTGCCACCTGGCTAGGCGTGCAGTCGTGGCTCGAGGCGATGTGGGCGAGTGGCCCGTCGGTGGCGACGAGTGCGCGATTGCCGAGGGGGAACCACGGGATGAAGCCGATGCCCTCTTGCGTGCAGTGGTCGA
>CAJBMR010000317.1 GCA_903954205.1 uncultured bacterium
GCGTGTCAGGCCTTGTCGTCTTCAGCGGGAGCGGCATCGTCAGGAGCCTCGGCGACATCCTCCGCAACGACCTCGATGGCCTCGCCTCCGTCAGCCTCGGGCACGACCTCGGTTGCCTCGGCGACGACCTCGACAGAATCATCGGCAGTGGTCTCCGCGGCAGCCTCCGCGGCGGGAGCCGCTGCGGCAGCAGGCTTGGCCGCAGCCTTCTCCTTGGCGGCGCGCTTCGTGGCACCCGTGGCCTCGGCGACGACCTGCTCCGCCAGCGGCTCAACGAGCTCGATCACGGCCATGGGGGCGTTGTCGCCCTTGCGCGGACCCACCTTGACGATGCGGGTGTAGCCACCCTGGCGGGTCTGGTAGCGCGGGCCGATCTCGGTGAAGAGCACGTGCACGACGTCCTTGTCGCGCACCACGGTGAGAACCCTCCGTCGCGCAGCGAGATCGCCGCGCTTGGCGAAGGTGATGAGGCGCTCCGCCAAGGGGCGCAGGCGCTTGGCCTTGGCCTCCGTGGTGGTGATGCGGCCGTGCTCAAAGAGCGCGGTGGCCAGGTTGGCCATCATCAGGCGCTCGTGCGCCGGTCCGCCACCCAGGCGGGGACCCTTGGTTGGGGTAGGCATGTCATTACTCCTTGTCGCGGGTGGCTGATCGGTTAGAGCTGCTCGTCTTCGACGTAGCCGAGGTCGTCGTCGTCTTCGTCATCGCTGAAGTAGACGGCCGCCCCGGGGTCGAAGCCGGGAGGGCTGTCCTTGAGCGCGAGACCGAGGGTCACGAGCTTGACCTTGACCTCATCGATCGACTTGGCGCCGAAGTTGCGGATGTCGAGAAGGTCGGCCTCGCTGCGGCCAATGAGCTCGCCGACAGTGTGGATGCCTTCACGCTTGAGGCAGTTGTAGGAGCGGACCGTGAGGTCGAGCTGCTCGATCGGGGTCGACAGCTGCTCGGCCACGAACGCATCGGCAGGGGACGGGCCAATGTCGATGCCCTCGGCGTCGACATTGAGCTCGCGCGCCAGGCCGAAGAGTTCGACGAGGGTCTTGCCCGCCGACGCGACGGCGTCGCGGGGCAGCATGCTCTGCTTGGTCTCGACATCGAGCACCAGCTTGTCGAAGTCCGTGCGCTGCTCGACGCGGGTCGCCTCGACCTTGTAGGTGACCTTGAGCACCGGCGAGTAGATGGAGTCGACCGGGATGCGGCCGATCTCCTGACCCGGCTGCTTGTTGAGCGTTGCCGAGACATAACCGCGGCCGCGCTCGACGACGAGCTCCACCTCGAGCTTGCCCTTGTCATTCAGGGTCGCGATGTGGAGATCGGGGTTGTGCACCTCTACGCCGGCCGGCGGAGCGATATCTGCCGCGACGACCGCACCGGGGCCCTGCTTGCGCAGGTACATCACGACGGGCTCGTCATGATCGGAGGAGACGACGAGCTGCTTGATGTTGAGGATCAGCTCGGTCACGTCCTCCTTGACGCCCGGGATGGTGGTGAACTCGTGAAGCACGCCATCGATGCGGATGCTCGTGACGGCAGCACCCGGGATGGAGGAGAGCAGAGTGCGGCGCATTGAGTTGCCCAGGGTGTAGCCAAAACCGGGCTCGAGGGGCTCGAGCACGAAGCGAGAACGGAACTCGCTGATGGGCTCCTCGGTGAGGATGGGGCGCTGCGTGATGAGCACGTGATGTCCTTTCGGCGACGACCGCTATTTGACGTCGGGATGGGGGAAGTGTGACGGCTACTTGGAGTAGAGCTCGACGATGAGCTGCTCCTGGACCGGGGTGTCGATGACCTGACGCGAGGGCAGGGAGTGCACAAGGATCCGCATCTGCGACGGGATGACCTCGAGCCATGCCGGGACCGGACGCTCGCCGATCTCCGCGTGCGCGACGACGAAGGGCGTCATCTCGCGTGAGCCCGGACGCACCTCAATGATGTCGTTGGCCTGGACGCGGTACGACGGGATGTCCACCTTGTGACCATTGACGGTGAAGTGGCCGTGGCTGACCAGCTGTCGAGCCATGTCACGTGACTTGGCGAAGCCAGCGCGGTAGACGACGTTGTCGAGTCGCGACTCGAGAATGCGCATGAGGTTGTCGCCGGTCTTGCCGGAGCGACGCTGCGCTTCCTCGTAGTAGTTGCGGAACTGCTTCTCGAGGACGCCGTAGATGCGGGTCGCCTTCTGCTTCTCGCGCAACTGCAGCAGGTACTCACTGTCCTTGGAGCGGCCCCGGCCGTGCTGGCCGGGCGGGTAGGGGCGCTTCTCGAAGGGGCACTTCGGCGATTCGCACTTGGAGCCCTTGAGGAAGAGCTTGGTCTTCTCGCGACGGCAGCGCTTGCAGTCCGCGTCGGTATAACGAGCCATGGTGTGTCAGTTCTCCGTTCTCAGACGCGGCGGCGCTTGGGCGGGCGGCACCCGTTGAAGGGGACCGGGGTGACGTCTTGAATCGAGCCAACCTCGAGGCCGGTTGCCTGGAGGGAGCGAATGGCGGTCTCGCGGCCGGAGCCGGGACCCTTGACGAACACGTCCACCTTGCGCATGCCGTGCTCCATGGCGCGGCGGGCGGCGGACTCGGCGGCAAGCTGAGCCGCGAACGGCGTCGACTTGCGGCTGCCCTTGAAGCCGACCTGGCCCGAGCTGGACCAGGCGATGACAGCACCACTGGGGTCGGTGATGGTGACGATCGTGTTGTTGAACGTGCTCTTGATGTGAGCCTGCCCGTGGGCGATGTTCTTCTTTTCCTTGCGGCGCACCTTCTTGGCGCCCGCTTTTGCTCCGGTCTTGGGAGGCATTTCATTTACTCCTGAGGTCATCGGTCCGCTGGTCGCCGGCGGTTGCCGGAAGCGCAGACCCGCGGACTACTTCTTGCCGACCTTCTTCTTGCCGGCGACGGTCTTGCGGGGACCCTTGCGGGTGCGGGCGTTGGTGTGGGTGCGCTGCCCATGAACGGGCAGGCCGCGGCGATGCCGGATGCCCTGGTAGCAGCCGATCTCGACCTTGCGGCGGATGTCGGCCGCGACCTCGCGGCGGAGGTCACCCTCGACGCGCAGGTTGGCCTCGATCCACTCACGCAGGGCGATGGCCTGGTCATCGGTGAGGTCGCGAGCCCTCAGGTCGGGGCTGATGCCAGTCGCTTCCAGCGCCTCAGCGGCGCGCGAGCGGCCTACCCCGTAGATGTAGGTGAGCGCGACGGCCATCCGCTTTTCGCGGGGCAGGTCGACGCCTACGAGACGTGCCATGGGTGTCCTCTTCTTCTCTTCGCGAGAGGCGTGGGTGCGGCACCGGTCCCCTCCACCCGGAGGGGTCCTCGGCCTCTCGTCCGAGGGTGGCGTCCCGCAGCCTGCACGTTCTGGCCGCGGGGGTCGGGTACCGCGTTTCACATCCCGGTCGGGATGTGAAGGGCGTGTCCGGGTTGTCTCCCCTCGCACGCGCGACGTGTGTCAGCCCTGGCGCTGCTTATGGCGGACGTTGTCGCAGATGACCATGACCCGCCCATGACGACGGATCACCTTGCACTTGTCGCAGATCTTCTTGACGCTCGGCTTGACCTTCACCGGAATCCCAACTCTCTACCTGACTGCTGTCTGACTGCTGTCACTTATACCTGTAGACGATGCGACCCCGAGTCAGGTCGTAGGGCGACAGCTCTACGACGACGCGGTCATCGGGGAGGATTCGGATGTAGTGCATCCGCATCTTCCCGCTGATGTGGGCCAGGACCTTGTGACCGTTGTCCAGTTCCACGCGGAACATTGCGTTGGGCAAGGATTCGGTGATCGTGCCCTCGAGCTCGATCGCGCCGTCCTTCTTTGCCATGCCCTCTGCTCTCCTCCGATCGGGCCTCTCGCACGCTCACAACCCCGCTCCGAAGGAGGGGGTGGCGGACGAACGGGGGGGCCCGATGATCAGCCCGTCAAGTGTACGCGCGGGGCTCCCTGGGACCTAATCGGGGTCCGATCCCTCGCGATATCCGCATGTCGGACGCCTTGAATCGGGGTCCTACAGCCGAACGTCGTCGAGGGCAGTGAGCACCCACGGGCCGTCCTCGGTGACGGCCACGGTGTGCTCCCAATGGCTCGCGTGCGAGCCGTCGCTGGCGACCACGGTCCAGTCGTCATCCAGCACGTGGACCCCCGGATCGCCGAGGACGACCATGGGCTCTACGGCGAGCGCCATGCCCGGCACGAGTCGCGGACCCTTGCCCGGGCGTCCGTAGTTGGGCACCGCCGGCTCCATGTGCATGCTCGAGCCAATGCCGTGCCCGACGTACTCCTCGATGATGCCGTACTGACCCCCTGCGGCCCGCACGACGGATTCCACGGCATGCCCGATGTCAGACAGTCGATTGCCCGGCCGCGCAGCCCTGAGCCCCGCCCACAGGGACTCCTCCGTCACGCGTGACAGCTCGCGCAGGTCCGCAGCGACATCGCCCACCAGGACGGTCAGGGCGGCATCCCCGTGCCAACCGTCGACGATGGCGCCGCAGTCGATGGAGACCACGTCACCCTCCGCGATACGCCGGTCTCCCGGTATGCCGTGGACGACCTCCTCGTTGACCGACACGCAGATGTGCGCGGGGAAGCCGTGGTAGCCCAGGAAGGAGGGGGTCGCCCCCGCGTCGCGAATGGACTGCGCGGCACAGTCGTCCATCTCGGCGGTGGTGATGCCTGGCGCCGTGATCTCGGCGACGCGCTGGAGGGTGCGGGCGACGACCAGGCCGGCCGCCCGCATGACCTGGATCTGGTCCGCCGACTTGATCTCGATGCGGTCGCGTGAGCGGAACATGGTCAGTCGCGCAGGGCGGACAGGATCCGCTCGCTGACCTCAGCCACGTCGCCCGCGCCATCGACCTGGAGGAGGATGCCGCGTTCGCGGTAGACGGCCACGAGCGGCGCCGTCTGGTCGAAGTAGACCTCGAGGCGTCGACGGATGACGTCAGCCGTGTCGTCCGCGCGACCCTGCTCCTGCGCGCGCTTGAGAAGCCGGTCGACGACCTCCTCGGTATCGACCGTGAGCTCCAGCACGCGGTCGAGGCGATTGCCGTCGGACACGAGCATCATGTCGAGTTCGTTGACCTGCTCGAGCGTGCGGGGATAGCCATCGAGCAGGAAGCCGGGCTGGCAGTCGTCATGGGAGATGCGGTCGCGCACCATGGCATTGGTGATCGAGTCCGGGACGTACTCACCGGCATCCATGTAGCGCTGGGCCTCCTCGCCGAGAGGCGTGCCCGCGCTGACATTGGCCCGGAAGATGTCGCCCGTGCTGATGTGCGGCACGCCCAGTGCAGACGCGAGCACGACCGCCTGGGTGCCCTTGCCAGCCCCGGGAGGTCCCATGATGAGCAGCCTCATCAGCGGAGGAAGCCCTCGTAATTGCGCTGCTGGAGCTGGGAGTCGATCTGCTTGACCGTGTCGAGGCCGACGCCGACCACGATGAGCAGGCTGATGCCGCCGAAGACGAACTGGTCACCGATGCCGATGAGATTGAAGGCGAAGACCGGCATGACAGCGATGAGGCCGAGGTAGATCGCACCGGGGAAGGTGAGCCGGTTGAGGACGTAGGAGAGGTACTCCGCCGTGGGCTTGCCTGCACGGATACCGGGGATGAAGCCCCCGTACTTCTTCATGTTGTCGGCGACGTCGATCGGGTTGAAGGTGATCGAGACGTAGAAGTACGTGAAGAAGACGGTGAGGACAAAGAAGACCAGGAGGTACCACGTCGTCGTGCCCGTCGAGAAGTTCGTCGCAATCCACTGCGCCCACTCGGCCTGACTTCCGGTCAGCTGCACGAGCAGCGTGGGGAGGAAGAGCAGGGACGAAGCGAAGATGACGGGGATCACGCCCGCCATGTTCACCTTCAGCGGGATGTAGGTGGAGGTCCCGCCGTACATCCGGCGACCCACCATGCGCTTGGCGTACTGCACCGGGATACGGCGCTGGCCCTGCTCGACGAAGACCACCAGGGCCAGCACAACGAGCGAGACCAGGAGGGTGAGGGCGAAGGAGAAGGTGCCACGGCTCACGAAGACGTTGATGAACTGAGCCGGGATCGTGGCGATGATGGAGGTGAAGATCAGCAGCGACATGCCGTTGCCGACGCCGCGCTCGGTGATGAGTTCGCCGAGCCACATGATCACGGCAGTGCCGGCCGTCATGACGATGACCATGACGATGATGAGCAGGGCGTTCTGGTTGGGGATCAACTCCTCGTTGCAGCCACTGAAGAGCTGCCCGGGCGTGCGAGCAAGCGACAGGATCGCCGTCGACTGCAGGATGGCCAGGCCGATGGTGAGGTACCTGGTGTACTGCGTGATCTTGGCCTGTCCCGACTGGCCTTCCTTCTTCAGCGCCTCCAGGCGAGGAATGACCACCGTGAGCAGCTGGAGAATGATGCTCGCCGTGATGTAGGGCATGATGCCCAGCGCAAACACGGAGAGTTGCAGCAGCGCGCCACCGCTGAAGAGGTTGATGACGGCGTAGACCGAGTTGTCCGAGGTCTGGTCGATGCACCGCTGAATGGCGGAGTAGTCCACACCGGGCGTCGGGACGACCGAGCCCAGGCGGAAGACCGCCAGCATGGCCAGCGTGAAGAGCAGCTTCTTGCGCAGGTCCGGGGTACGGAACGCCGCGACGAAGGCGCTGAGGTGCACGCTTACCTCCTGGGCGATGCCTGCGCACCGCCGTGTGTCGTGGACTGAAGATCGGTCGTCCGGGCCCGTTGCAGCCTAACCTAGGCTCCCCCGCGCACCGGGCTGGCGATCCTGGGGGGATCCTGGGTGGACCCCCCTAGATGGACCGTCAGGCCTTCTCGATGCTCCCGCCGGCCGCGGAGATCTTCTCCTGGGCCGAGGCGGAGAAGGCTTGGACCTTCACCTGGACGGCCACCGAGATATCGCCCTGCCCGAGAACCTTGACCGGCTGACCCTTGCGGACCGCCCCCGCTGCCACCAGATCCGCGACCGTCACCGCTCCACCCTGGGGGAAGAGCTTGCCCAGGGCCGCGACGTTGACGACCTGATAGGTGACGGTGTTGGGGTTGGTGAAGCCCTTGAGCTTGGGCAGGCGCATATGCAGCGGCATCTGGCCACCCTCGAAACGCGCAGGGACCTGATTGCGTGCCCGCGTGCCCTTGGTGCCACGACCCGAGGTCTTGCCCTTCGAAGCCTCGCCGCGGCCCTTGCGGGTCTTGGGCGTCTTCGCGCCCGGAGCGGGGCGTAGGTGATGAACCTTCAGAGCCATGTCACTCGACCTCCTCGACTGAGACGAGATGGGAGACCGTGGCGATCATGCCTCGGATCTCGGGGCGGTCCTCCTTGACGACGGTGTCGCCGATGCGCTTGAGGCCCAGGGAGCGCAGCGTCTCGCGCTGACTGTGGGTCCCGCCGATCGGCGACTTCCGCTGCGTCACCTGTAGGCGAACGCTCATGACGCACCTGCCGCGCGCGCACGCAGGAGCGCCGCCGGGGCGACGTCCTCGAGCGGGAGTCCCCGGCGAGCCGCGACCTCCTCGGGACGCTCCAGGTTGCGGAGCGCCTGCACCGTGGCGTGCACGACATTGATGGCGTTGTCGGAGCCGAGTGACTTCGACAGAACGTCGTGGATCCCGGCGCACTCCAGTACGGCGCGGACGGGGCCGCCCGCGATCACGCCGGTACCTGGCGCGGCAGGACGCAGAAGAACCACGCCTGCAGCAGCCTCACCCGTGACCGGATGCGGGATCGTGCCCTGGATGCGCGGCACCTTGAAGAAGTGCTTCTTGGCCTCCTCGACACCCTTGGCGATGGCCGCGGGCACCTCCTTGGCCTTGCCGTAGCCCACGCCCACGCTGCCATCGCCGTCGCCCACGACCACGAGGGCCGTGAAGCTGAAGCGACGGCCGCCCTTGACGACCTTCGCGACGCGGTTGATAGTCACCACGCGCTCGAGGAAGGCGGACTTCTCCTCGCGGGGTGCGCGGTCGCGTCGCTCGCGGCGATCGCGTCCGCCCCCGGAGTTACCGGCGCCGGTTCCCCGGCGGTCCATTGTCGACATGCCTCAACCTCTCCAGACCATCAGAACTCGAGGCCGCCCTCGCGGGCGCCCTCCGCTAGTGCCGCAATGCGGCCATGGAACATGTTGCCGCCGCGATCGAAGACCACGGTCTCGACGCCCGCCTGCTTGGCACGCGCGGCGACGAGCTCGCCTACCTTGCGGGCCTGCGCGGTCTTGTCCGAACCAGAAGTGCGGACGTCCGCCTCCATGGTCGAAGCAGAAGCCAACGTGCGGCCGGCACCGTCGTCGATGACCTGGGCCACAACGTGGCGAGCCGAGCGCGACACCACCAGGCGGGGGCGCTGCGCGCTGCCACTGATCTTCTTGCGCACGCGCAGATGACGCCGCGCGCGTGCGGTGCGCTTGGGATTGCCCGAGCCGATCTTCGGGGCGAAGGAACTCACTTCTTGCCCGCCTTTCCGGCCTTGCGCCTGACGACTTCACCCTCGTAGCGCACGCCCTTGCCCTTGAAGGGCTCCGGCTTGCGCAACTTGCGGATGTTCGCGGCGACCTCGCCGACCTGCTGCTTGTCGATGCCCATGACCTTGAACTTCGTCGGCGACTCCACCTCGAAGGTGATGCCCTCCGGGGCAGGGAAGACGATCGGGTGGCTGTAGCCGAGGGCGAACTCGAGGTCACTGCCCTTGGCCTGGACCCGGTAGCCCGTGCCCACGATCTCGAGGCCCTTCTGGTAGCCCTCGGTCACGCCCAGCACCATGTTGGCGATGAGCGTGCGCGTGAGGCCGTGGCGGGCGCGGGAATCACGCTCGTCGTCAGGGCGCGTCACCGCGAGGGTGCCGTCGTCCTGGCGCTCGACCGAGATGGGCTCCACGACCGTGTGGGTCAGCGTGCCCTTGGGGCCCTTCACCGTGATCACGGAACCATCCACGGTCACGTCAACCCCCGAGGGGACGGCGATGGGCAGGCGTCCAATGCGCGACATGACTCCCCCTCACCAGACGTAAGCGAGGACTTCCCCGCCTACGCCCTTCTGTGCGGCCTGGCGATCCGTGAGGAGACCAGACGAGGTGGACAGGATGGCCACGCCCAGGCCGCCGAGGACCTTAGGCAGTGCGGTGCTCTTGGCGTAGACGCGCAGCCCGGGCTTGGACACACGGCGCAAGCCAGCGATGGAGCGCTCACGGCTGGGGCCGTACTTGAGCTCGAGCACGAGGTTCTTGCCCACGGGGGCGTCCTCAACGCTCCAGCCGGCGATGTAGCCCTGCTGCTTGAGGATCTCAGCGATCCCCACCTTGATCTTGGAATGCGGCATGGTCACCGCATCGTGATACGCGGAGTTCGCGTTGCGCAGTCGCGCAAGCATGTCCGCGATCGGGTCGGTCATCGTCATGGCCATCAGGCCCTTCTCGCCGTGGTATCCCCGTGGGGACCTACGGCGTCGTGGTTTACCAGCTGCTCTTGGTGATGCCGGGAAGCTGCCCGGCGTGCGCCATCTCCCGCAGGCAGATCCGGCACAGGCCGAACTTGCGGTAGACGGAGTGCGGACGTCCGCAGCGAGTGCAGCGCGTGTAGGCGCGCACGGCGTACTTCGGCTTGCGCTGCTGCTTCTCGATCAGTGCCTTCTTCGCCACGGTCAGTTCTCCTTGAAGGGGAAGCCGAGGAGGCGAAGCAGGGCCCGCCCCTCCGCATCGTTCTCGGCGGTGGTGACGACCGTGATGTCCATGCCGCGGACGCGGTCGATCTTGTCCTGGTCGATCTCGTGGAACATCGACTGCTCCGTGAGACCGAAGGTGTAGTTGCCGCGGCCATCGAACTGCTTGCCGGACAGCCCGCGGAAGTCCCGGATGCGCGGCAGTGCGACCGACAGCAGTCGATCGAGGAACTCCCACATGCGGTCGCCACGCAGTGTGACGTGGGCGCCGATGGGCATGCCCTCGCGCAGCTTGAACTGTGCGATCGACTTGCGGGCCTTGGTCACCTGGGGCCGCTGGCCGGTGATCTCCGTGAGGTCGCGGATCGCGCCCTCGATGAGCTTGGAGTCACGCGCTGCCTCGCCGACGCCCATGTTGACGACAACCTTCGTCACACGGGGCACCTGCATGATGTTCTCGAACGAGAACTCCTCCTGCAGGACAGGCACGATCTCTTCGCGGTAGCGCGACTTCAGTCGCGGTATCTGGCGCTCGGTCATGGTGGTCATCACAGGTCCTTGCCGGTTCGCTTCGACACGCGCACGCTGCGCGTCGCCTCATAGGTGCTGCCGTCAGCACGGCGCTTCTCGACCTTCTCCTTGCGGAAGCCGACCCGTGTGGGCCGGCTGTCCTCGGGGTCGACGACCATGACGTTGGAGACGTGGATCGGAGCCTCCGTCGTGATGATGCCGCCGGTCTTGGCACCGCGGTTGTTCTGGCCCACCTTGGTGTGCTTCTTGATGCGGTTGACGCCTTCGACGATCACCTTGTCGGACTCGGGGAAAACCTCGATGACCTTCCCGGTGATGCCGCGGTCCTTGCCGCTGATGACCTGCACGAGGTCACCCTTGCGAACGAAGAGGCCAGCCATGTCAGAGCACCTCCGGTGCCAGAGAGATGATCTTCATGAAGCGCTTCTCGCGGAGTTCGCGCCCGACCGGACCGAAGATGCGGGTCCCGCGGGGCTCGCCGTCACCCTTGAGGATGACTGCCGCGTTCTCGTCGAAGCGGATGTAGGAGCCATCAGGACGACGGTTCTCCTTGCGCGTGCGGACGATGACGGCCTTGACCACCTCGCCCTTCTTGACACCGCCGCCCGGGATGGCGTCCTTCACCGTCGCAACGATGATGTCGCCAATGCCGGCGTAGCGGCGTCCGGATCCACCGAGGACACGGATGCACAGCAGTTCCTTGGCACCCGTGTTGTCGGCGACCTTGAGTCGGGACTCTTGCTGAATCACGTCGTCTCCCCTACTTCGCCTTCTCGAGGATCTCGACGACGCGCCAGCGCTTGGTCGCCGACAGCGGCTTCGTCTCCATGAGCAGCACGA
>CAJBMR010000318.1 GCA_903954205.1 uncultured bacterium
CCACTGCCACGCGGGCCTCCCCCCAGCGGCCAAGGCGGGTGAGCGCCGCGGCGCGTCCGAGTCGGGCCCAGGCTTCGAGGGAGTCGAGATCGCCGAGCTCCTCGCCGACGGGCGGGAGGGAGAGCGATCCCATGCGGAGCAGGCGCTGCCGATCGTGCTCGCCATCGTCTCGGAGCATGCCGACGTAGTCGAGTGCGCCGTTGAGATCGGTGAGTGCCTCCTCAGGGCGCCCCAGGGAGATGAGGGCGTGCGCGGCACGCGTGCGCTCAAGTGCCACCGAGTAGGACTGCCCCTGCGCCCGGGCCGCTTCCTCGCGTGCGCGCGACTGTGCGAGGAAGGCCTCCGCCTGATCGCGCATGGCCGATTCATCTGCCATCCGTCCACTATGGCGCACGTCACATCTTCCCTTGGTTAGGGGTGTCTCCGAGCGAATCCCGAGGGGATTCCGTGGCCCACGTCACGGTCTGGACATGTCGAGTCCATTCACGCGTTGCGTCTGCCCATGATGATGGAAGCGGATCCCACCCCGATCCGATAGACGCATCGAAATGCCGCCCACAAGGCGGCGAGGAGGAATCATGAAGACCCTGATGTCATGGCTCAAGCCGAAGCCGGGCAACCCCGAGAGCATCCGCCGCACCTGGGATCGCGAGCGCGCACGCGCCATGTCGCCGTCGCATCGTGACGAGATCGACGCGATCTTCTCGCGCTACCTGTAGTCGCCCGCCTGATGGCGCGGCTCAGGTCGCTTCCATGAGGTGATGCCAGCCCGGCATTCCCCGAACTTCGGGTGGAAAGTGACCTCCCAGGGCCGCAACGCCCCGAAGCTCGTGCTGACCGCTGTCGGACCTGCTCGAACTAGCCGCTTCTGCGTGCCAGTGTCAGGATCGTGTAAGGACCGCTGGGAAGGGCCGACTTCGGGGAACATCCACCCCGCAGGAGGCGTCACCATAGGGAGACGCCGGGCCCGGGCACCTTGCCGGGCCTCCGACGAGGAGGACACACGTGAACGACGAAACGACGGACCGCGACCCCTACTCGGGTTCGCCCAGCGGGTCGGGCGACCCGATTGGCCAGCCCGGATCGCAGGCTTCGCCAGTTCCGCCTGCGGGTGACGCCAGCGATACGCAGGCCTACCCGATCCCGGACTCCACCTCTGGAGCGGACACACGTGCGTACCCGACGGCCGATCCTTACGTCGCGCCGACGTCGTCGTACCCGACTGCTGATCCCTACGCCGCTCCGAGCGCGTCGTGGTCCGGCGGGTCGGCGAAGCCGCCCCTGTCGGACTACCCCGGCGGCACTTACGCATCGGATCCCTACGCCGCCTACCGCGCGCAGGGCTACGCCGACCCGTACTCCTCTGATCCCTACGCCGCCTATGCAGCGACGGCCACGACGGCCCCCCCGGCACCCGCGCCCGCAGCTCCTCGCGCCGATAAGTCCGGGCGCGGCGGCATGATCGCGCTGGCATCCGTCGGGCTCGCACTCACGGCTCTCGTCGCCGGCACCGTCGGCGGAGCAGTCGGATTCACGGTGGCGCGCATGACGCAGCCCGAGGCCGTCGCGGCCATTGCTGTGGCACCCATCGGGGCCACCGGCGATGCCGTCAGCCCCCCGGCTGGCGGCAGTATTGCCGCGGTGGCGGAAGCGCTGCAGCCCTCGGTGGTGCAGATCAACGTCGCCGGCGGCGGCGGAGAGGGCACCGGCTCGGGATTCGTCATCCGCGAGGACGGCTACATCCTCACCAACAACCACGTCACGGCCAACGGCAACGACATCACCGTCACCTTCCGCGACGGAAGCGTCGTCGACGCCACGCTCGTGGGCACCAACCCCGGCTACGACCTGGCCGTCCTCAAGGTGGACGAGACCGGACTCCCCGCTGTCACGCTGGGGTCCTCCGACGCTCTCGAGGTCGGTGACGCCGCGATCGCCATCGGCTCCCCGCTCGGGCTGCAGGGCACGGTCACCGCGGGCATCGTGAGCGCGCTCAACCGCCCCGTCACCGCGGGTGGCGAGGGCGAGATGGCCTTCATCAATGCCATCCAGACCGATGCGGCCATCAATCCCGGCAACTCCGGCGGCCCGCTTGTGGACGGCAACGGTGCGGTCATCGGCGTCAACTCCGCCATCGCGGCGCTGGGTGGCAGCCTCGGCGGCCAGGCGGGCAACATCGGTCTTGGCTTCGCCATCCCCATCGATACTGCGGCGCGCATCGCGTCGGAGATCATCGCCTCGGGCAGCTCCGCGACGCCGATCATTGGCGTGCAGCTCGACATGGAGTACGCCGGACCCGGTGCTCGCGTCGCCGGCATCACCGATGACGGACCGGCCCAGGCTGCTGGCCTGAGCGAAGGAGACGTCATCACCGCGCTCGACGGGACGCCGGTCGTGGATGCGACCGACCTCATCGTGGACGTGCGCTCGCTCGCCCCGGGTGAGCAGGTGACGCTGACAGTGGAGAACGACGGCTCGCAGCGCGAGGTGACGCTCGTCCTCGGCGCCCAGCGGAGCTGAATCTCGAGGAACTGACGTCAGACGACGGCGACCGCACCGCCGCGGCGTACATCCGCGGCGGCTGTGACCCGGCCATCCGGATCCCGGCTCACGGCATGGACGCCGCCGAAGTAGAGATCGGCAGAGGGCCACTCCCGCAGCGGGGAGTGGCCCTCTGCCATCCACGCAAGGAACTCCTGGGGGAACCCAGGCTCGATGTCGATGAGGTCTTCGCTCGCGTGCAGTCGGGGCGCGGTGATCGCTGCCGCGAGGTCCTCGTCGAGATCGAGGGTGCGCAAGAGCACCTGTGTGAGCGCAGAGCGGATGCGCTCGCTGCCGCCCGTGCCGAGTGCGAGGAGTGATCCGTCGTCGCCGACCACGAGTGTGGGCGCCATCATCGAGCTCAGCCGCTCACCCGGAGCAAGGGAGTGGAAGCCGCCCGGATGCAGATCGGCCTCGCCGAGCATGTTGTTGAGCGTCACCCCGGCCGCCACCGTGCCGGATCCGGAGCCGTTGGACAGCGAGAGGGCAGCCACGCGGCCCTCGCCGTCGAGCACCGACAGGTGCGTCGTGCCCCGGGGCACCTGCGCGCCGAAGCGGTGACGCCGCGTGGCTTGACGCAGCGCATGGGGGACATCCCGCCAGGGCATCCCCGTCGTCGGCACCAGTCCGAGCGACTCCAGGACGATTGCACCGCCGAAGGCGGGTGGTGGATTGGTCCAGATCCAGGCATCCGCCCGGCGTGCGCGCACCGGTGCGCGATGGGCGACGGCGTAGGACTGAAGGTCTTCACGAGTGACGAGTCCGCCGTAGGCGCGCATGGCATCTGCCAGGGGTTGCACGAATGCGACATCGGGGGACTCGCCCTCCGCGAGCCGCGTGAGCATGTCAGCGTATGCCGGATTGTGGAAGGGCTTGCCCTCCAGGGGCGGAGCGAAGAGATCAGCGCTGGCCGGGGTGAGGCGCAGGATCGGGCCGATCACGCGAATGAAGTCGACCTGTACGGCGTCGAGCATGATGCCGTCACGCGCGGCCGTAGCCGCTGGCTCGATCACCTCGCGGAGCGGGAGTCGACCGCCGCGGGCGTGCAGGTCGAGCAGTCCGGCGAGAGTGCCGGGTACCGCCACACTCGACCAGCCGACATGGAATTCCTGCTGCGTGCCCGAGCCGAATGTGACCGAAAGGTTCGTCATGGGTGCGGGCTCACCCACCTGCTCTCCCCGGCCGGGCATATCGACGAAGAAGTCCGTGACGCTTGGCTCCTCGCCGGGAGAGGCGATGAGGCAGAAGCCGCCGCCTCCCAGGCTCGCGAGCGTCGGCTCCGCGACGGTCGCCGCGAAGGCTCCGGCCACGACGGCGTCGATCGCGGATCCGCCAAGGCGGAGCATGTGCGCGGCTGCATCGCGCGTGAGCGCGGAGCCGGCCGCGACCGCCCCGCTTCCGGGTGGTCCCGAGGCGGCCAGTGCAATCTCGCCGGACACGCCCCGCACGCTATCCCTCGGGCCTAGCCTGGCGGCGTGGTGGACTTCGTCGCGTCTGCGGGCCCGAGCCTCGGTGTCGAGGTCGAGCTGGCACTCGTGGACGCCGAATCCGGTGAGCTCACCTGCGTGGCACCCGAACTGCTTGCCCGCGTGGGCGCCGGATATCCGGAGACGGAGCATCCGAAGATCAAGAAGGAGCTCTACCAGTGCACCGTCGAGGTGATCACGGGCGTGTGCGCGACCGTGGCCGAGGCACGCGCGGATCTCGCCGAGTCGATGCGCGAGGTCGAGCAGGCGGCTGCTGAATCCGGAGCCGCTGTCATCGGTGCGGGTCTGCACCCCTTCACTCCGTGGCATCAACTGAGCCTGTCCGAGGGCGAGCGCTACCAGCGCCTGGTCGACACGATCGGCTGGCCCGCTCGCCGCCTCACCACCCACGGCGTACACGTGCACGTGGGCGTGCGGTCGGGCGACAAGGCCATTGCCACGGTCAACTCGCTCACGGAATACCTCCCCGTCTTCCTTGCCCTGTCTGCGGCGAGTCCGTACTGGAATGGCAGGGACACGGGTCTTGCCTCGACGCGCACCAAGATCTTCGAGTCGATGCCGACGACGGGCCTGCCGCCGCACCTGCGCGACTGGGCGGAGTTCAACGTCTTCCTCGACACCCTCATCGAGGCCGGTGCGATCGAGACGGTGCGCGAGGTGTGGTGGGACATCCGGCCCCATCCCGGCTACGGCACGGTTGAGCTGCGCATGTGCGATTCCATGCCCACGCTGTGGGAGATCTCCGCCCTTGCTGCACTCGCACAGTCCCTGGTGACCGAATTCGACCGCATGATCGACGCGGGTGTGACACCTGATGTGCCGCGCGAGTGGGTGCGGCGGGAAAACAAGTGGCGGGCGGCCCGCTGGGGCGTCGAGGCGGATCTCGTCATCGATGAGTCTGGACACACCCAGCCCCTGCGCGAGATCGTCGATGGACTCGTCGACCGTCTGCTGCCCATCGCGCAGGACCTGGACTGCGCCGCAGAGCTCGTCGATCTCCGCCGCATTGCCGCAGAGGGCCCGAGCTACGTCCGTCAGCGTCGGGTCGTCGCCGAAGGCGGTGACCTGCAGGGCGTCGTGCGTGCACTGCGCGCTGAACTCGCAGACTCGATCGCCGCGGAGGTCTCCGCGACATGAGCACTGCGATCACCTCCCTCACCACGGCGAGGGAGCATGAGCTCGTCGCCTTCCGCCGCCGCCTGCACGCCAATCCCGAGCCGTCCTACGCCGAGCACGCCACCACCCAGGCCATCGCGGAGCGCCTGCAGGTCGCGGGGCTGCATCCGCAGGTGCTGGAAATCGGCACGGGCCTGGTCTGCGACGTCCCTGGCAATGCGCCCGGGCCCCTGGTCGTGCTGCGAGCCGACATCGATGCCCTCGCTATGCCGGATGGCACCACCACGGAGTACCGCTCGCGGCGGGAAGGTGTGGCGCACGCGTGCGGTCACGATGCCCACACCGCGGTAGTGCTCGGCGCCGGGCTCGTGCTGTCCGCACTCACCGAGATCGAGTCCGTGCCGGGCACGGTGCGCCTCGTCTTCGAACCGGGTGAGGAGTCGATCCCCGGAGGAGCTGTGGAGATCGTGCGAGAGGGGTGGATCACCGGCGCGGCGTGCGTGCTCGGACTGCACTGTGATCCCAAGATCGACCTCGGCCAGATCGGCCTGCGCACGGGAGCGCTCACCGCGGCCTCCGACACGGTCGAGATCATCGTGAGCGGACCCGGCGGCCACACCGCGCGCCCCCAGCTCACCGTGGATCTCGTGCATGTGATGTCTGACCTCGCCACGGCGATGCCGCGCGAGGTGCGGCGCCGCCTGGGTGCGCCCGACAGCCCGCCAGGCAACGGTGATGACGAGGTCGTCGTGGTCTTCGGGTCGGTCCATGCCGGCGATGCCGCCAATGTCATCCCCGCCCACGGCACGCTGAAGTGCTCGGTCCGCTGCGCCGATCGCGGGGCCTGGGACCGCGCCGAAGGGGTTGTCCGCGAGGTGGTGGCCGAACTCCTCGAGGGCACGGGTGCGACCTGCGTCGTGGAATACAGGAGGGGCACTCCTCCCGTCATCAACGATGTCGCTGCCATCGGTGTTCTCGATATTGCGGCTCGCACGGTTGTCGGTGACGCCGGAGTGCTCGAGGCACCGCGATCGATGGGGGCGGACACCTTCGCGTGGTTCGGAGAGCACGCGCCCTCGGCGTACGCCCGTCTCGGCACCCACTCGGGAGACCGGCCGCGCGGTGACCTGCACGCGTCCACGTTCGACATCGACGAGCGGGCGATCGCCATCGGCACACGCTTCCTCGCAGAGGCCGCACTCGTCGCGCTGCAGCGTGCGGGCTCCTAAGCGGCACCCGGGGATGCGTCGCACGGCGTATCACGGCAGGCTGAAGGGGTGAACCCCATTGACTCCGCCGCGGCACTCATCGCGGGCGGGTTCCGGCGGCTGGTCTCGGGTGATCCGGACGGACAGCCCGAATGGGTGCGCCAACTCGAGTACGGCACCGACACGGGCTACTTCGGCCCCGGCTCAGCCGCGTGGGCCGTCCACGGCTCGCTGCCCACTCTCGTGGGCGGCATCCGCGCCCTCCTCGTGCAGGCCCTGCACCCGGCGGCACTCGCGGGCGTGCAGGAGCACTCGCGATACGAGGAGGATGCGCTCGGGCGCCTGGCGGGCACGACGCAGTGGCTCACCGTTGTGACCTTCGGCGACACCGCGCAGGCCGACCGCGAGTGCGCCCGCGTGCGCGGACTGCATCGTCGTGTGCGCGGGGTGTACGACGCGGATGGTGCGGAGCGGCCCTACTCTGCGAGCGACCCGGATCTGCTGCGGTGGGTGCATGTCGCCTTCACCGATTCGTTTCTTGCCACGCACCGCGTGTGGGGACAGCCCATCCCGGGTGGTGAGGACGCCTATGTCCGCGAGTGGGC
>CAJBMR010000319.1 GCA_903954205.1 uncultured bacterium
CGCGCCCGGCCTCAAGCCCGAGCACTACGCCGTCTTCGACACCGCCATGGGCCAGCGTGCCATCACGCCGATGGGCCACGTGCGCATGATGGCCGCGGTGCAGCCCTTCCTTTCGGGTGCGATCTCCAAGACCGTCAACATGCCCGAGACGGCGACCATCGAGGAAGTCGAGGAGATCTACTTCCAGGGCTGGAAGCAGGGCCTGAAGGCACTCGCGATCTACCGCGACAACTGCAAGGTCGGCCAGCCCCTCTCCGATGCGAAGGCCAAGTCGGCCGATGTCGAGGAGACCGTCGTCGTCGAGGGTCGTCCGGTGCGCAAGCGCCTGCCGAAGTCGCGTCCGTCGATCACCACATCCTTCAGCGTCGCGGGCGCCGAGGGCTACATGACCGCTGGCTCGTACCCCGACGGCGGTTTGGGCGAGGTCTTCCTCAAGCTCGGCAAGCAGGGCTCCACGCTCGCCGGTGTCATGGACGCCTTCTCCATCGCAATCTCGATCGCGCTGCAGTACGGCGTGCCGCTGGAGGCCTTCGTCTCGAAGTTCGTCAACATGAAGTTCGAGCCGGCCGGTCTCACCGACGATCCCGATGTGCGCATGTCGCAGTCGATCATGGACTACGTCTTCCGCCGCCTGGCGTTGGATTACCTGGCCGAGGAGAAGCGTGCAGAGTTTGGCATTTTCACCGCAGATGAGCGGGCGGCCACGGTCGCAGCGACCTACGGCGGCGGCACGACGACTCCCGCGATCGAGGCGGATGTCGTGAAGGCTGAGGAGGCCGTGGCTCCGGCAGCACCTGTCGCCCAGGACGTGCCCGCCAACGTGCACTCCTCGGCGGAGCTCCTCGAGGCGCTGACCGGCACCGCATCCGATGCCCCGCTGTGCATGACCTGCGGCGTCAAGATGCGCCCGGCAGGATCGTGCTACGTCTGCGAGGGTTGTGGGAGCACCTCCGGCTGCAGCTGATGTAGATGGACATCCAATGTCACCGGTCAGGTGGACATCGATGACAGTGGAGCAGTAGCGACATGACAGAAGGCCCCGCGACCGAGACTGGTTGTGGGGCCTTCTGCATGCTTGTGAGCGCTAGGTGTCGAGGCTTATGCGTACCGCGCTAGAGGCCTCCGGTCGCCCATGGACCATGCTGGATACCGCCGCACTTGTCATATGACGAGGCGCATACCGCCATCGACAGCAATGCATTCGCCGGTCGTGTAGGTGGTGTTCAGGAGGTAGTCGCAGGCGGCAGCGATATCTTCCGGATGCCCGATGCGGCGTAGCGGAGCGGTTGCGGCCACGTCGTCCTTGACTGCACCCCACTCCTCGGTCCACGCAGTTTCAACGAGACCGGGCGCCACCGCATTAACAAGTACATCCGGCCCGAGGACCTTCCCGAGGATCGACGTCATATGCACGATTGCAACCTTCGACACCGAGTACGGAACACTGCTCCCCACGGGGCGCAGGCCGGCCACCGAAGCAATGTTGACGATCCGGCCAGGGGCCGCGACCTTGAGGTGAGGCATCGCCGCCGAGATCATCTGCCAAGTGCCGATCACGTTGACGTCGAGAACTCGGTGCCAGACCTCAGCAGTCACGCCCCCGATGTCGTCAAGATCGACGTATGCAGTCGTGCCTGCGTTGTTGACCAGGCCATCGATGCGGCCCCATGTGGCCACCGCGGCCGCGACAACCTGGGCGCAATCCTGCGCGCTCGAGATGTCACCCCGTGCATAGATCATGTCGTCGCTGCTCGCCGCCATGCTCTCACCGGTCTCGTCATCGCTAAGCGAGTTGACGACAACGCGCCAGCCTCGGGAGAGCAGTAGCTCAGCAACGCCACGACCAATTCCGCTGGTCGAGCCGGTCACGATGACTACACGCTTGTCGTCACTACCTGCCATCAAGGTCACTCCTCATCTGGTCCACTCACAAACCCATAAATGGATTTGCATCTACTCCCTGGCGCAAGGTGGCACCACATCGGAATTTGGCGCGTATTCCCTTCAGAGCTTTCGTGGCTCCCAATTTGGCAATGTTGAGCTCATGTCCTGAGAGCTCTTGGTCAAAGCGCCAAAGATTAGAGAATTAGTATCATTTCACGGTGGTGGTGCGCAATAGGGATGGCGATAGCTCGGCCGTGGCGAACGGAACCGCCCCGGCGAGTCCGGAGACTCCATTTCGCGAGAGTGACCGGGTGCTTTTCGCCGTCGCTCGACTCGCCTCGTTCATCAGGCTTGACTTCGATACGGCCATGGGTCCGCGCGTGATCACCTCGATGGGGGGGCGCGCGCATGATGCCGCGGTGCAGCCCTTCCTGTGCATGCGCTGGGGACGACGCCTAACCCCGCCGGTCCTGCCGGGGATGGCACCAGCGCTACGCGTGGGAATCTTTCAGCGAATCCACGACGGTCGCTACGGCCGCGTCGCATGCCTCATGCCACTTGGTGTTCTCCGGACCCTTCGGCGGAGCACCCATGTACGTGACCGGCTTGATGTAGCTGGCATTGACAACCACCTGGCAGCCACCCTCGATGTCATGGAACGCCACATCCACGGTGATGGGATACAGGTCCGAGGGGCTTGCCGCGAGGGTGATGCCGATATCCGACGACACTGTGCCGTACTTGAAGAGTGCGACCTCCCCATGCTCAGCATGGACGTCGGCACCAGCATCCTCGATGCCGCTGTATCCACCTGCCTTGAGTGCTGCGAGAACCCGGTCGTGTGCCTCTTGCATGGGAACGGCGACGGTGAACGACTTGGCCGCCGTAATGGGTGGAAAAAGCTTGCCGAAGAGCGACATGTGGTGACCCCCTTGTCTGTGGGGTGAGACTAGGCCACGCTCTAGCCCTTGCTCCGCTCGATGGCGTCCATGTCGGCGTGGGCGGCGACCAGATTGGCCTGAAGGAATGCCTCCGTCTCCGGGAGGGCCACGTGGAGGTCGCTCACGCGATGGACGTCGACCGTGAGGCGTTGCGCCCGGAGGTCGAAGACGTGACCTGCATGGGCGCGGTCGTCGGAGATGGCGTGGAGGTGATAGCCGGGGATGGCGATGGCCTGCGAGAAGCCAGGAGACCAGAAGCCCACGATGGTCGCGGGAAGATCAAGACGCTCGAAGACCGCCTGATCGACCACGGCCTCGGCGAGGGGGGTCCCCGAGGCGTGTCGGCAGGCAGTGCGCATACGTAGTGCGTCGAGGAAGCCCGTGATTCGCCAGGCGAAGAATTCATTGTCGCTGTCGCGCAGGCCATCGAGTCGTGACGTGAGGTCGTCGAAGGAGATGACGTCAGTCATGATGTGGGACTCATCGACGGCGAAGGCGACCACCGTCGCAAACGGGGTGAGGACGTCGTCCGTGACCTCGGTTACCGTGCCGTCACCGCGCGCCTGGTAGCAGTGCCCGTCCACCAGGATCATTTCTCCGTCGAGTTCCTCGAAGGTGCCCAGGCCGGTGTCTCCGTGCCGTCGGAGATCGCCCACGGTGAGGGCACCCTGATACAGCCCCTCGACGAGCGCACCCGAGGTCGACACCTGGAACATCGAGTGGTGGTCGAGGTCGAGGGCCTCCGCCAGGGCTTCCTGGACCACCTGCCGCGTGGGCTGTCCGAGCATCTGCGCCCTGGCCTGGATCGCCGCCCAGAGGGCGTCGGAAATCGTGGTCTCGAGGCGGTGCGTCATGGGGGCACGCTAGGTGACCGGTCAAGCCTGGTCAGGGGCGGCGGCCCCGTGTTGTCCGAGTCAGGATCTGGACCTAGTCTACGAAGCATGTCGGTGTCAGTGGAGGTCCTGCGCGGCCATGGAGTGCAGGTGACCGCCCAGCGCCTTGCCGTGCTCCAGGCCGTGTCCGCCCGGCCTCATGCCACGGCTGATGTCGTCGCTGAAATCGCGCGCAGCGAGATCGGCGCCATCTCCAAGCAGTCCGTCTACGACGCACTCGCGACGCTGGTGGACGCCGGCATCGTCCGGCGCATCGAGCCGGCGGGGTCTGCAGCGCGCTACGAGACACGTGTCGGTGACAACCATCATCACCTCGTCTGTCGCGCATGCGGGGGAGTGGTGGACGTCGACTGTGCTGTCGGCGCTGCGCCGTGCCTCACCGCGGCGGATGCCGCCGGCTACTCCGTCGACGAAGCTGAGGTGACCTTCTGGGGCACCTGCCCCGCCTGCGCAACAAGCGCTCCGAGTTAGCACGATCGCAACGACCCAGCACCATGCACCGCCATACAACCGGAGGAGAACACATGGCGAACGAGAGCAAGTGCCCGATGTCGGCAGGTACCGGCGTCGGCACGCAGAACCAGGACTGGTGGCCTGAGCAGCTCGACCTGCTCGTGCTCCAGCAGAACCCCCCGCAGGCCGACCCCATGGGGGAGCACTTCGACTACGCCAAGGAGTTCGAGGCGCTTGACTTCGCGGCGGTCAAGTCTGACCTGCACGCCCTCATGACGGACTCGCAGGAGTGGTGGCCCGCGGACTACGGCCACTACGGCCCCTTCTTCATCCGCATGGCGTGGCACAGCGCCGGCACCTACCGCATGAGCGATGGTCGCGGCGGCGCCGGCGAGGGCCTGCAGCGCTTCGCGCCGCTCAACAGCTGGCCGGACAACGCCAACCTCGACAAGGCCCGCCGCCTGCTGTGGCCGATCAAGGCGAAGTACGGCCGCCAGCTCTCGTGGGCGGATCTCTTCATCCTGACCGGCAATGCCGCGCTCGAGAGCATGGGCTTCAAGACCTTCGGCTTCGGTGGCGGTCGCGCTGACGTGTGGCAGGCCGACCAGACCTACTGGGGCTCGGAGCAGGAGTGGCTGGCGGACAATCGCTACACCGGTGACCGCGTGCTCGAGAATCCTCTCGGCGCAGTGCAGATGGGCCTCATCTACGTCAACCCCCAGGGTCCCAACGGCGTACCCGACCCACTGGCCTCGGCGCGCGACATCCGCGAGACGTTCGGGCGCATGGCCATGAATGACGTGGAGACCGTCGCGCTCATCGCCGGCGGACACACGTTCGGCAAGAGTCACGGTGCCGCACCCGCGGATACCTACGTGGGTCCAGAGCCCGAGGCGGCCCCCCTCCAGCAGATGGGCTTCGGCTGGAAGAACTCCTTCGGCACCGGCGA
>CAJBMR010000320.1 GCA_903954205.1 uncultured bacterium
AAGGTCACGCGCACGCAGCGCGGCGACAGCGGCTTCTCTGGCGGCGGATCGGGCGGCGGGGCTCCCGCCGACGATCCTTGGGCCGCGCCCAGCGGCGGCGGAGCCGCCTTCGACGAACCCCCGTTCTAGACACTGACTCTTAGGCATTCAAAGGAGATATGACAGATGGGCCAGGGACCGCGCCGCGATAAGCGCTCAAGTGAGCCGGCACGCGTCAAGAAGGGCACACCGCTGCTTGCACCGGATGTGACCTACATCGACTACAAGGACGTCAACCTGCTTCGCAAGTTCATCTCTGACCGCGGCAAGATCCGTTCGCGCCGCGTGACGGGACTCACCATGCAGCAGCAGCGCGCGGTCGCCAAGGCGATCAAGAATGCGCGTGAGATGGCACTGCTGCCCTACACCAGCTCGGCGAGGTAGAGATGAAGATCATCCTCACTCAGTCCGTCGATGGGCTCGGCGTCCCCGGGGATGTCGTCACTGTCAAGGACGGCTACGGCCGCAACTTCCTTGTCCCGCGTGGCTTGGCTATGCCGTGGACCTCGGGTGGCGAGAAGCAGGTCGCGCAGATCAAGCGCGCTCGTGATGCCCGGGAGATCCGCGACTCGGCCCATGCCAAGGAGGTCAAGGAGCAGCTCGAAGGCCTCGCCGTTGTCATCCCGGCGCGGGCCGGAGAGAGCGGCAAGCTCTTCGGATCCATCACCAATGCTGACTTCGTCGCGGCTGTGCGCAAGGCGGGTGGACCGCTGCTCGACAAGCGCTCCGTCGAGGTCTCGCACGTCAAGGAGATCGGCAGCCACAAGGCGCGCGTCCGGGTGAGCCCCGAGGTCACCGCCTCGGTGGGCTTCACCGTCACCGCCGACTAGTTCATCCGTTTACGACGCTTGGGGTCGCTTCTCACCTAGTGGGAGCGACCCCAAGCGTCGTTTTCGTGCGGGTGCGGCGGCCGGTGCGTGCGGCGTGCGGGTGCGGCGGCCGGTGCGTGCGGCGTGCGCCTATCGGTCGAGGAGCAGCGGCAGATCGGCTACGAGGCCGTCAGCGGCAGCCTCGAGCATCGCGAGGACATCGGCGAAGCCGTCGTGATCGCCGTACCACGGGTCGGGAACGTCGAGCCGGGGATCACCCTCCGGCACCCCCTCCAGGGCGGGGTCGAAGGACCGCATCATGCGGATGCGCTCGCGCGCGGCGTCATCGGGTGCCAGGGCGATGACAGTGGCGTAATTACTCGAGTCCATGGTGAGCAGCAGATCGGGGCGCCCCGGCTCAAGGAACCACTCGGTGGTGATCTGCCTTCCCGCATGCGCGAGGTCATAGCCTGCGGCCCGCAGAGTTTGCAGGGCACGTGGATCGGCGTCCTCACCTATGTGCCATCCATCAGTGCCAGCGGAATCCACGAGCACCAGATCATCGAGTCCGGCATCCGTGACTCGGGCGCGGATCACCGCCTCGGCCATCGGTGACCGGCAGATGTTGCCCAGGCAGACGGTGGTGATCCGAAAGGGCGACGCAGATGTCATGTCACATCGGCCCAGAAGCGGTCGAACAACCTCAGGCTGTCCGCGCGCTGCTCATCAGCCCGCGCACGCAACGCATCC
>CAJBMR010000321.1 GCA_903954205.1 uncultured bacterium
CGCAGACGCGGGGACGCTGGCGATCGTGCCCGCCCAAGGCACCCTGGACACCCCCATGGACGTGGTCACCTCTGGCGTGTGCTCGCGGGGAGTGACCTTCGTGGTGGCTGTCCGTGGGGCGGGGCTGGACCCTGTCACTTCGGGCAATGCCGTCGGCAATACCGAACTATCGGTGCTCGAGCCGGCGATCTACCCGGGGCACCACGCAGTGCCCCTGGCCCGCAATCTGCGGGAGTTCTTCGTCTCCAATGGCGTGAGCACCCCCAAGGGTGCATACGACCTCGTCTTCGCCTGCCGCAATCGCCTCGACCTGCAGGACCTGCAGACCTTCACGGGTGCGCTGCGCATCAAGGGCGATGGCTACGTGGCTCTGGGTGCCGCCGCCACGCCGGTAGCGGAGTTCGTGTCGACTCCCGATCCAGCCCGAGAGCCCTCGGCGACCGGTCCGGGCGATCCGGGGTCCGATGCGACGACGGATGCGACCGAGGAGCCCGCCGGCGCAGGAGCGCAGGGTCAGGGTGGCGATCAGGCCGGCGGCGAGCAAGTAGGCGGCGATCAAGCAGAGGGCAATCAGGCCGCTGACGCAGGGCCAGGCGCCGAGGTTGAAGGTCTCCCCGCTCAGGAAGTGACCGGCAGCGACCCGACAGCCGTAGCGCTAACCGAGACTGCCTCTTCGAGTACGACCTCCTCCTCGGGGGAGTCCTCATGGCGGATGATCGCCCTGGCGGTGGGTGCCCTTCTCCTCCTCGGCGCGGCATACGCCTACTGGCGCGGGCGGCGCAATGGAGTTTCGTCCGACGAATCGATGAGCGTGGGATCATGAGCGTGATGGATCGCGAGCCTGAGATCATTGAAGGCGGATCGGCTGAGAGGTCCGAGCCGTCGTCCCTGGCCGTCGTCCAGTCGCCGAAGTTCCTCGTCATCAGCGCCCTACTCACCTTCGCGATCCTCTGCCTCGGCTTTCTCGCCAACCTCCTGATCGTGAGCCAGCTCGTGCACGCGCGCGACCAGGAGGTCCTCTACTCCGACTTCCGTAGCGAACTCGCCAACGCGATCGCACCCGTGGGTCAGACCGACGTCAACGGCGCACTGCTGCGCCCGGGTGCGCCCGTGGCCATCCTGGAGATCCCCGACCTCGGCATGAAGGAAGTCGTCGTCGAGGGCACGACCTCGACCGTTACCCAGAGCGGCCCGGGCCACAAGCGCGACACCGTGCTCCCCGGCCAGCCCGGCACATCGGTGATCTACGGTCGGCAGGCAGCGTTCGGTGGGCCCTTTGGCCAGCTCGAGATCCTCCAGCCGGGCATGACCATCGTCGCCACCACAGGCCAGGGCCCGGCGGAGTATCGCGTCATAGGCGTGCGCCGCCCGGGTGATCCACTTCCGCCTATTCTCGAGGCGGGCCAGGGCCGGCTCACGCTCGTCACAGCCATGGGTCCCCGCTTCATGCCCACTGATCTGCTGCGCGTCGACGCAGAGTTGGTCACGCCGGCCCAGCCCGCTCCGCCGCGCGTCCTCACCGCGGCGTCGCTCGACCCGGCAGAGCAGGCGATGGCTGGTGATCCCGCAGGTCTGGTCCCGCTACTGCTCTGGCTGCAACTGCTGCTCATCGTCGCCGTGGCCACTGTGTGGCTAGTCATCCGCTGGGGTAAGTGGCAGGCCTGGCTCGTGGCCGCCCCAATCGTGTTCTTCGCGGGGATCATGGCATCGATGAGCGCCCTACGACTCCTGCCCAACCTCCTCTGAACGGAAGACTGCCATGACGATGACGATCGACGACACCTCCTCGGCGGCGGCTCCCCAACTCTTCTCGCTGCACGCCATCGACATCTCATGCTGGTTCGGGACCCACCTGGTGCTCGACAGGGTGTCGCTGCTCATGTCCGCGGGCCAGGTGACCGCCCTCATCGGCCCTTCGGGTTGCGGCAAGTCCACCTTCCTCCGGTCCCTCAACCGCATGCACGAGCTCGTCATCAGCGCTCGCATCGCAGGAGAGGTGCTCCTGGACGGTGAGGACATCTATGCGCCGAATGTCCGCATCACCGATGCCCGCCGTCAGATCGGAATGGTCTTCCAGAAGCCGAATCCCTTCCCGGCGATGAGCATCTACGACAATGTCATCGCGGGGCTTAAGCTCAATGGCGTTCACGCCAGCGGTGACGAGAAGGACGAGCTCGTCGAGCACTGCCTCACCAAGGCTGGCCTGTGGAAGGAGGTCAAGGATC
>CAJBMR010000322.1 GCA_903954205.1 uncultured bacterium
AGCCGAGGGTCGCGATGTGATGAACCGCTTTCATGCTTGCATTCGTTCTCTGGGTCGCTAGCTCAATGGTAGAGCTGCGGACTTTTAATCCGTAGGTTCGGGGTTCGAGCCCCCGGCGACCCACACTTGTAACCTGTTGCAGCGCAACAGCTTTCAGCGTTGCAGAAGGAAAACGATGAGTAGCAAATCGGCAGTTTGGCCCTTTCTTTGGCCCTTCGTCGTCGCACCGAGCAGCGGGGCCCTCCACTGCGGGTTCCCGGCGCGTCACCGCGCGGGTCCGCCTGTAGTTGGCGACTGCCTGCCTCCGGTTACAGGGCCAGCCAGCCGCCATCGACAGGGAGGTACGCGCCAGTCATATAGCCGGAGTCGGGCGAAAGCAGGAACGCGCAGACACGCGCGACGTCGATCGCCTCGGCCGGTCGGCCCAAAGGGATGCGCTCAAGCAGCCATGTGCCGCGCTCGGGGTCGTCGATAGTCTCCTGGGACATGGGCGTCGCCACTGGTCCGGGGCCGACGACGTTCACTCGGATGCCGTGCCTCGCCCAGTCGACCGCCAACGCCTTGCCGAGTTGCAGGACCGCGCCCTTCGAAGCCGTGTACGCCGCGTTCCGTCCGTATGCGACGGTCGAGAGGATCGATCCGAGCAGGACGATCGAGCCCGTACGTCGGGGGATCATGATCCGCGCGGCTGCCTGCGCGACCAGGAAGGAACCGGTGACGTTGATCCTCATCGTGCGCTCGAAGGTTGCCAATGGCATCTCGTCCGCGTCGATGAAGTCTTCCTCGACGCCGGCGCAATGGACCACGCCGTCGAGCCGGCCATGGGTGTCACGGATTCTGTTGCCCAGAACGGCTACCTCGGCCTCCGATGTGACGTCGGCCGCAACGGCCAATCCGGCCGTCATCGCCGCCGTCTCGTCGAGGGCGTCAACCGGGAGATCGGTGCACACGACTTCGTGGCCGAGGCTTGCCAGGTGCAGGGCCGTGACGCGCCCGATCCCCGAGGCCGATCCGGTCACCAGCGTCACCGGTCGTTCGGTCATTCGGTGTCTCCCTCTTTGACTCGAACTGCCGCGTGGGTACCAGCTATCCATCCGAACGTCATGCCCAGGCCCAGTGTCGCCCCGCCTGCCCAGTAGGCCTGCCCGGCCGGCGAGGCGATGCAGTTCCCGGCTCCGTACAGGCCGAGCACGGGTGATCCGTCCCGGCGGAGCATTCTCGCGGAGGAGTCGACGCGGGGTCCACCCTTGGTGTCGAGGATTCCCGGTACCAGGATCACTGCGTAGTACGGACCAGACTCCGCGAACGCGTGCATAGCGGGGTTGGGCTGCCCGGCGAAGCGGGGTGCTCCTGAGCGTGCTCGTTCGGTGCGGGTGTTGCCCCGCCCGAACGCCACATCCACACCCTCGTTCGCCATGCTGTTCCACTTGTCGATCGTTCGAAGAAGCACCGGCGTGAAGTCCGCATCCAACTGCGTTCGCGGAAGGGTCCCAGAGAGCCCACAGAGCCGATCGTTGATCTTCCTGAAGAGTTCGTCCAGGTCACCCGCGACGATCTCATGCCCCTCTCCTTCGACGCGGGGAATCGGGTTGCCTCCGCCCTCCGTGACCGGGGCGTCTCCTGGCATGTTCCTGCACCTGGCCGAGACGCTGCTGTCATAGACCATGACGAGGGGCAGGTTCGGGTACTCGGCCCGCGAGGGATCCCACTGAAAGAAGGCACGTGTCATCTCGTTGTACGTGGTCTTCTCATTCACCACCCGCTCGCCGTACTTGTTGACGAGGATCATGCTGTCGCCGGGCAGCCTGAAGGCCCCCGAGACCGGATAGGGCGCTAGGTCAAGAACCATCGGGACGTACCACGCCTCGTTCATATTGGCCAGGTCCAGCCCCATCGCCGAACCGATGTCGACGAGGTCGCCGTTGTTGCCCTCCGACCCCAGCCCACCGAGCACCGGCCCGCGAAGGGTGTTTCGCAGAAGATCCGGATTGCGCGTGTACCCGCCGGTGGCGAACACGATTCCTCCGTGGGTTCTGATCATCTCGACTTGTGATGCGGATCCGCCCAGGAGCGCCCCGATCACGTCGCCGGTCTCCTCGTCGAGGATGACCCCCCGCAGGCCCGCGCGGGTCTGTACACCGACTCCCATCGCGGTTGCGGCGCGGTGCAGCGACTCGACGATCTGCGCACCGGTGCCCTCGGAGCCGTCCGGCATCCGCAGGTAGAGACCGCGCCCCACGGGTGCCACGTTCTCGGCTAGGTCCGCGTAGTAGTCGAAGGTTGCCGCGAGGGGCGCCAGGTCGAGGGCACCGCAGGCGGACAGCTCGGCGATGGCCTCGCTGCCGCGGTCGTAGAAGGCCTCGAGCAAGGCGAACTCCGTCGCGGGCATCCCCAGCTGATCAGCATTCGGGTCGTACAGCTCGGGTCTGGCGAGCCGGGCCAGGTAGCGCAGGGCGTCGTCGCGTTTGTCGCTCACGCCGAGCTCTGCCAGCCAGGGATGGTTGCAGATCCACAACCACGTGCTGGCAATCTCCTCGGTGCCTCCACCGGCCTTG
This sequence comes from uncultured bacterium, assembly GCA_903954205.1. Taxonomy (GTDB): domain Bacteria; phylum Actinomycetota; class Actinomycetes; order S36-B12; family S36-B12; genus Mxb001. The sequence continues at coordinate 2,556 of CAJBMR010000322.1, forward strand.
GCAGTGGTGCCTCCGATCGTGGCCTCCTTCTCCACGATTAGGGTGCGGGCGCCGCCGAGCGATGCCGCGATGCCTGCGGCGTAACCGGCCCCGCCGCTCCCCACCACGAGAACATCCACCTCGCGGTCCCAGGGGACATCCTGCACATTGGCGCGGAGGACTCTTTCCGCCATCGGAATCCCACTCACGGAATGACCTCGATCTCTCGTACGACGATGCGCTCGAATCGGGAGACGTGGTTGAGCGTGTCTTGGCGCGTCTCGCTCGCCGCGACACGTCCGTACACCTCGTTGAAGGCATCCTCGCTCTCGAACCACTGCTCCGCGACGCCGTCCCAGTCGCAGTCCTGCTCGGGTCGTCCCGCCAACAGATCATCGTCGGACGAACGGATGTTGACGGTGTAACGGACGAGTTGCGGCTGTTGACGATCCTCGATCATGTGGAGGTGTTCCTCCCACCATGTAGCGAACTCAATCAGCGATATGCCGTCACGGCGCTTGAGGAACCACAGCACCTTGATCACTTCAGGCCTCCTTGGTTGAGGACTGTCTACCCGATTGATAAAGATGCTGCCAATATCAAATTGGCCTAACACCTATATGTAGAAGGTATGTGGGGATACGATCACCCCATGGAGCTGAGGCAGTACCGGTACTTCGTCGCGGTAGCCGAGGAACTCAGCTTCACCAAGGCGGCGCATCGACTGTCGATGGCCCAGCCGCCGCTCAGCCAGCAGATCGCCAAGATGGAGCGTGAACTTGGCGTGCGGCTCTTCAACCGCGATCATCGCCACGTCATGCTCACGGATGCGGGCGAGGCCCTGCTCGCCGAATGCTATGCCCTGCTCGAGCAGGAGAAGCGCGCCCGAGAGGTCGTGGCGGCGGCCGGCGGCCTTCGGGGTGGTCGGCTCAGAGTGGGCG
>CAJBMR010000323.1 GCA_903954205.1 uncultured bacterium
GCCGACGCATTCGATCTGGCTCCGTGCTGGGCTGGTGCGTAATCATCGACACTGGCGTCGAGATATTCGATCTTGGAGGACGCCACCGACTCGGTTCGTAGCAGCAGTCCACTGAGGGCACTCAGATCGGACCCGTGGCCTGCATCCAGGGTGACGACCGCTCGAGCCGCCGCGTCGAGCTCGCCCGCAATGCTGGACGGGATAGACAGGTCCATCGCCGCGAGCGGCGACGGGATCGTCACCGTGATCGAGCGCACCAGGCGGTCGGCACGCGTACCGGCACGTTGGGTCTGTTGCCATGGCCGCTCTTCTCGCGTCACAGGTGGAATGACGATCACGGAACAACTTTAGTGCTATTCCGGATTATTGTATCTATTCTGGAATTCGGCCGCGGACTCCTCTGGCTCATCGTCATCGACCCCCTAGGGGTCTGACAAGCATGGGGGGTCAGGGGTGCGGGTCACGATGGCCACAACCTCTATCGCACCCCTCCCTCCAGGAGGACCCATGCGTGATCGACACATTCCCGCCCGAGCAGCGCTACTCGCTGGTGATAGCATTTGCTATATGTCGCGGGAGTTGGCCGTCGGGGAGCTCGACATTCGTGAGGCCATCCGAGCAGAGGCCCATGTAGCAGACGAGTTGCGCGCCCGTGCCCGCGCCCAACTCGTGGCGGCGGCGAGACGGGGGGCTGCCGCAGGCCTGACCCAGCGGCAAATTGCAGAAGCGATGGGGCGCAGTCAGCCGGAGATCTCACGCCTCCTGCACTTCCTGCCCTCGACATCTCGAGGCCGCCTGCTTGCCCGCCATCGCGACGAGGTGCTTCGAATCGCGCGCGATCACGGCGGCCGCGACGTCCGCGTCTTCGGAAGCGTCGCGCGAGGTACGGACACTCCTGAGTCGGATATCGACTTGGTGATCACACTGCCTCCGGGGACGAGCCTGATGTCTCTGGCTCGCATCGAGCGCGACATCAGCGCGGTGCTGGGGTGCCCCGTGGACGTCGTATCCGCAGGAAACCTCCGTGAGGCGGTCGCCGAGCAGGTGCGCCTCGAAGGCGTGCCGCTGTGAGCCGATCGGACACTGAGCGGCTCCGCGATCGAGTGCATTGCCGACATCTCCCCTGACCTGCGCGCGCAGGCACTGGAGGAAAGCTGAGCTCTCTGTCGCAGTGTCAGGGCACGATCGCCAGGGCCCTACCCAATGGAGTGCGCGCCGCCTCGAAGTGACGTCGGTCCAGAGTCAGCACGCGATCGATCCCTAACCGATCCGCCAGCACAAGCATTGAGGCGTCCGTCACGCCGATCCCGGCGTACCTCGAGATGAGCTCAGTGCATGCGCGCAGGTCATCCCGATCCACCAAGGCGAGGACGTAGGCGGGAGAAGCGAGCTCGGCCAGGACGCGCTGCTCGGCATCGGCGCCGAGGCGCGTGGCAACGAGGTAGTCGAGCTCAGCAATGACATAGGGAGACACCACGAAGGGACCCGGCTCCTGCGCCACCACATCGGCGACAGACGTATGCGTGGGTTCGCGACGGTTGTAGAGGCTCAGCAGCCCCGAGGTATCGGCGAGGATCACCGCGACTCGCCGAAGCCGGCAAGCAACTCGTCGACGCGCTCGGCGATCGGCTCACCCTCGAGGAATCCGGAGACTGGCCTCGCGGAGCCAACCCGGGCGGCAATCGCCTCACGGATGATCTCGGCCTCGGAGCGCCCCGAGGCTGCGGCCTCCACCTCGAGGGCTCGCTTGAGGTCATCCGGGAGGTAGACGGTGGTCTTCACAGTCATGCCATACATAGTGCCATACATTGTCACTCCTCCGAGGCGGAACAGGAACTCACCCGTGAGGTTCTTTTTCTATACCCTTTAGGATTAGCCTATGGGTTGGACGACAGCGAACACTTGGAGATCCCAGCCCGATCGACGGGCGAGCCGCGTTGGGTCGTCATCGGGCAGATCGACGGACGCACCTGGTCCGCGATCGTCACGAAGTGTCGCGGATTCATCCGCATCATCTCGGTGCGGCGGGCACGACAGGCTGAGGAGGCGCTCTATGAGAGCTCAGGAGCTTGACCGGAAGTTCGACGCGGACGAAGAGGACATCGTCAACGATCTCGACGTGCGGGCAGCACGTCGCCCCGGACGCGATGTCCAGCGCGTCAATGTGGACTTCCCCGTGTGGATGGTCGAGTCCCTCGACGCCGAAGCCACTCGGCTCGGCATCACCCGGCAGGCGATCATCAAGACCTGGATCGCCGAACGACTCGATCGGCGAGTGAGCTAGGTCCGCCGAGCCTGGGCGATGACGTGACATCGAGCTGAGCAATGAACTGCATGGTGGACCCTCCCGCCCGAGCCCCGCTCGGACGTCCCCTCGTGCCCAAGGGTCTAACCGTGAGGCGGCGCCAGAGGGGTCCCGCGTTTTGGGGAGACATCGGCGCAATCGGCGCGTAGCCTGACGCCGCTGGAGGAGGTGCCCATGCCCAGGAAGCTCGGATCAATCGTGGCACTCGCTGCCGCTTTGACCACGGGGGCGGCCACAGCCCTGCCAGCACAAGCGCTGACTCCCGTGCCGCTGCCGGGCAGCGGTGCGCAGTTCTTCGCCTGGTCCAACTACGAGGCACCCGAAGAAGCGGACGCTCGTAGCGCCGTCGAGAACTACTACCTCTGCGTGGGCCCGGCCGTGATCCCCACGGTCTCCGCATCAGAGGCGGCCGCGATCACGCGCGGACTCAATGCCCTGGCCACGATCGAGGGCAGCGCGGACATCAAGAAGATCACCAGCGTCCTGGCCAAGAAGTCGCTGCAGATCCACGAAGAGACCCTCGGGGCGCTTGGCTTGAGCGGGAGGCTCGGCGGCGCGGGTGCCGTCAGCCTCCTGATGGCCAAGAAGTCCAAGGATCGTCGACACCTCGTCAACGCCGCCGCCATCATGCTGCACTTCGA
>CAJBMR010000324.1 GCA_903954205.1 uncultured bacterium
ACTAGGGGCGACTAGTTACGAGAACGACGACCATGTCGTGCCAGCCGATCGTGTTGTGGTGACCTTCGACTGCCCGCGTGGGCATGCGACATTGGTGCCGTTCTCGACCGAGGCCGAAGAGATGCCGATCCTGTGGCAGTGCCGGTGCGGTGCCGAGGCGCTCCAGCGTGACACGACGCGGCCCGATGCGGCGCCCGGGCGCCACGTGCGCACGCACTGGGACATGCTCCTGGAGCGTCGAACGATCCGAGATCTTGAGGAGCTCCTCGACGAGCGTCTGGCGCTTCTGCACGCCGACCAGCGCCGCAAGAGCGCCTAGAACGGCCTAGCCCACCACGTCCGGGGGCCCGAGCCTGCGGGCTGCCCTCGCGATGCGTGCGGCAATACGCGTGCGCACGGGTGGCAGCCACAGGATCAGCCCCCCGATGGTGGTGAGGATTCCCGGCAGGGCGATGAGCAGGCCGGCCGGGACGATGAGGAGCGTCTGAGCCGGGGGCGCGATGGCTCCTGGACCGCTTCCCTCGATCGCGAGCATCCCCGGGTCCCCCGGGCCCTGCAGGGAGGCGAGCGCGACTCCGAACGACCTGCCAGTCGCGCTCAGCGCGTAGCGCACCAGTCCAAGCCCCAGCACGATGCATGCGACGACGAGGACGAGCAGCCACCACCAGCCGATGACCTGGGAGACGACAACCGCCACGGCGATCTCCACGATGGGGTAGGCGATGAGCAGCACGCAGCCCAGGCGCCTGATCATGATCGTCTGCTCACCTGGGCCCAGCGATGCGACGCGCCCCAGCGCGTGACGTTGAGCAATGCTTCACGGACGATCCGGTTGCTCATCTTCGACGTGCCGGCTTCCCGCTCACCAAAGGTGATGGGGACCTCGCGCACGACGAGTCCGCGCTGCAGCGCACGCCACAGCAGATCGATCTGGAAGCAGTAGCCATTGGACTCCACGGTGGCCAGGTCGAGCGAAGCGAGCGCGCTCGCGCGATAGGCGCGGTAGCCGCCCGTGGCATCGCGGGTGGGGATCCCCAGTGCCATGCGGGTGTAGAGACTGCCGCCCTGCGAGAGGAGCCGTCGCGAGGCCGGCCAGTTGACCACCGCGCCACCGGGCACCCACCGAGACCCGAGCACCACATCGGCGTGGGGCATCTGCGCCAGCAGTCGCGGGAGTTCTTCGGGGCGATGGGAGCCATCGGCGTCCATCTCGACCAGGACCTCGTAGTCCCGCTCAAGGCCCCACGCGAAGCCGGCGAGGTAGGCCTTGCCCAGGCCCTCCTTGCCCGCGCGGTGCAGGACATGGATGTGGCTGTCATGGGCCGCAAGTTCGTCGGCGAGGAGTCCGGTGCCATCGGGTGAGTTGTCGTCGGCGATCAGGACATCGGCATCGGGCACGGCACGGCGCAGGCGCTCGATAACACCAGGGAGGCTCTCCGACTCGTTATACGTCGGAATGATGACGAGGACGCCTCCGGACACGGGTCGAGCCTATGGGGCGACGGACAGGCCCCTGTCCGTCCCCCGGCGACGTACCGCTGCCCACACCATCGCGGCGAGACCCATAGCGGCCAGGATCCATTCCGGCACCTGTCCCACACGGTCGGCCACGGTGAGCGCGTCTCGCAGCGGGATAGCCTCCACCAGGTAGCCCACGTTGGCTTCGCCGATCTCGGAGATGACCGCGCCGTCGGGTGAGATCACGGCGCTGATCCCGCTGGTCGCTGCGACAAGCACGGCCCGCCCGTGTTCGACGGCCCGCAGTCGAGACATGGCCAGCTGCTGCTCCGGCTGGCCCAGTCCCGCGAACGTCGCGTTATTCGTCTGGACCACAATCACGCGCCCACCGCCCGTCACGGCGTCGTGCACGACCTCGTCGTAGGCGATCTCAAAGCAGATGACGTCGCCGAGCAGCATCGACCCGGCCTGCAGGACCCCCGGCTCATTACCGGGCGCCATGTCACGCGGCACGCGGTCCAGTCGGCCGACAAGTGGTGCGATGAGGGAGCGGAACGGGATGTACTCCCCGAAGGGCACGGGGTGCGTCTTCATGTAGACATCGGATGGTCCGGACTGCGGGTCCCACACGATGCCGACGTTGGCGATACGCGTGGGATCCCCCGGAGCGTCGATGATCGCGCCCACGAGGATCGGTG
>CAJBMR010000325.1 GCA_903954205.1 uncultured bacterium
GTGATCTGCCTGATAGGCCAGGAATTCCTGAACCCACTGGCGACCCTCGGGGGTCGTGCACCCGGCGCCGTGCGAGGCCGGACCGCCAAAGGTCAGGTCTGGGAACTCCGTGGCCAAAGACGTCGCGGTGGTTGCGAAGAACTCGTAGAACGCCTCCGGCTCAGCGTCCCAGTACAGCGTGGTGCCGGGAATATTTGGTTCGTTCCAAATCTCCACCCACCCGTTGTCCAAGGGATTACTCCCCCAACGCGAAGCGTCGCTATAGCGGCTCACAATGCGATTCCACAGTTCAGGACCGGCCGTCTTGACACCGGCCGCCAAGCCATCGGCCCAGAATTCACAGCCTGGGTATGCCGTCGGTTTGTCGGGAAACATCCCGCCCGTGGGCTGTTCTACGTCGTAACCATTCGTGGCTTCGCCGGCCTTCCAACTCTGGCCCAGCCGCAACATCGGTCTGAAGTTGCCATCAACGACGGCCTGGAACACAGCATCAGTCGCGGCGAAGTCATAGTTCGATTCATCGGTTGGATCCGCGGCGGGATCGGGGAACATGCACGTGATATCGCCGGGCCCGAAGTAATCCTCCATGCGGATGGCGTTGACACCAAGCGCTTGGAACTGCTTGGTGGTGTCGACGAAATCCGGGTACAGACCGGGCTGGAAAGGAGTCGGCCCCCCATTCACGCCGAGCAGCGGGCGGATCGTGTTGGGACGATTCGAGGGCATTCGCTCATCCGAGGTGCTGGCGGGCCCGCAGCTGACCAGCGCCAGCACAGCCAACAGAGCCGCCGTGGGCAGATTGGGCTTCAGGCAAAGAAGCGATCCCACGTCATGCTCCTTCTTCCAGGTGAAGTGGTCTCGAACCGCCCACTCAGCCCGGGCGACTTCGTCAACTCCGCAGGGCCTTGGCCAGGTCCTCGAATTCGTCCGTGAGGACGGCCATGTCCTCATCGGTATGGGCCAGCGACACCAGCCACTGCTCGTCGAGTCCCGGCGGCGTGAGCACACCGCGATTGACACCCCACAGCCAGCTGAGCTCAGCCGCGGCGAAGTCGGTGCGCTTGTAGTCGCGGTAGGTCCGCACGGGCGTCGGAGACCACGTGATGGCGCCCTTGACCCCGAAGCCCACCGTGTGGGCCGGCAGGTCGTATTCGCGGATGATCCGGTCGGCGTCCTCGAGGGCCTTGTCATTGACCTCCTCGGCGGCGGCCAGCGCCTGGCGCGTGCACACCTCGTCGACGGCAGCCGCGGCAGCCATGACGAGCGGGTTGCCGTTGTAGGTGCCGAAGTGGGCCATGCGTCCATCGACGACCGTGGCCATGACCTCGGCTCGCCCTCCGAAGGCTGCGAGCGGGAGGCCGCCGCCGATGCTCTTGGCCAGGGTCACGAGATCCGGCTTGACGCCTACACGCTGTGCGGCGCCGCCGTAGCCCGCCGTGAGGCCGGTCTTGACCTCGTCGAACACCAGGAGCACCCCGTGGGCGTCGCACAACTCCCGCACGCCGGCCAGGTAGCCCGCATCCGGAAGGACGATCCCCATGTTCTCGGGCACGGGCTCCATCACGACCGCGGCGATCTCACGACCGTGCTGGTCGAGCAGCTGCCCGAGGCGCTCGAGGCTGTTGTAGGGCACGGGATAGACGGTCCCTGCCTCGACCTCGAAGGGGACCACGGCCACAGGGGCGTCCTCAGGTCCGGCCTCGGCGAGCTCAGGCTTGACCGAGACGGAAAGTGCGTCGTATCCCCCGTGGTATCCGCCCTCGATCTTGATGATGGCCTTGCGACCGGTGAAGGCTCGCGCCGCGCGCACGGCATACATGTCGGCTTCGGTGCCCGAGTTCGCGAAGCGCACCTGGTCCAGATCGAAGCGCGTGCAGAACCGATCGGCCATGTCCGACGCGGAGGGTGCCGGGGTGACGAAGAGCGTGCCCGTCTCCAGCGCTCCCTGCACTGCCGCCACCACAGCCGGGTTGAGGTGCCCCACGAGCATCGCGCCGAAGCCCATCGAGAGGTCCAGCAGGCGGCGACCATCCACGTCCGTGAGCCAGGCTCCCTTGGCTGACACCACAGAGACGGGGTGCGGATCCCAGTACTGGAAGGACGAGGGAACGCCGAGCGGCAGCGTGCGGCGCGAACGCGCGCTCAGCGCACCGGACTCGGGAGTGGTCGCGGCAAAGCGGTCCCACTCGGCCGCGAGAAGCGTCTCAATGCGCTCAGGGTCGAGCGGGGTGAAGGCCTCGGGCATCGTGCGCCAGGTGCTGGGATCGTGTGCCGGCCAGGTGACGGCGTTGGGGATGCTCGTATCGGTAGTCATCGCTCCTCGATTCCCGCACCGGCGGCGCGCCGGTGCACCTGTGAATCGTAGTCTTCGGGGCTCGGTCGAGGTCCAGTGGTCAACCCGCACAATGAACTCATGGGCACTTTTGCTACCGGGGCGTTCCGCCCATATGCCCACCGGGGCGGAAGTCGCGAATCACCAGAGAACTCCCTTGCCGCCTTCCGCCACGCGACCGCCCTGGGATTCAGGTTTCTCGAAACCGATATTCGACCCACGCGAGACGGTGTCGCCGTGGTGCATCACGATGCGCGTCTGGAGCGCACCACAGACGGGCGCGGACTCGTGCGCGACCGCACCTGGCAGGAGATGCGGTCGGTGCGCCTCAATGACGGGACCACTCCCCTGCGCCTTGAGGAACTCCTCGAGGAGTTCCCGGATGCGCACGTCACTGTCGACGCCAAGGAGGCAGGTTCGGTCGTCGCGCTGGCGGATGCGGTACGACGCAGCACCGCGTCCGACCGAGTGTGTGTGAGCTCGTTCTCCGCACGACGTCTCATCCGAGCCCGGCGGCTCCTTCCACCCGGCACCGAGTCCTCCGCACATCCGTGGGAGGTCCTCGCGCTTCGAGCTAGCCCGTCAGGGGCGGCTTGGCCGACCCACCGGGCCACTTCGTCACGCCTCCCCCGCGCCCACCGGGTTCAGGTCCCCTTGCGCGCCTTCGGTTTCGCACTCGTCGAACCGGGCTTCCTTGCACGTGCGCACCGCGCGGGCCTCGCCGTCGATGTCTGGACGGTGGATGACGCGGCCGAGATGCATCGGCTTCTCGACCTGGGCGTGGACGGCATCATGACCGACTCGCCCAGCGTCCTTCGGGCTGTGCTCGAGTCCCGAGCGCAGTGGCACCCCGTCCGTTAATCGGACGCA
>CAJBMR010000326.1 GCA_903954205.1 uncultured bacterium
CATCTCCAGGACGATGCGCTGGATGTTGTTCTCCGGCTGCGCCTCCGTGAGTCCAAGTGAGTTCACTTGGACGCCGTAGCGGAAGCGCCGCTGAGCCTCATCGGTGACGCCGTAGCGTTCGCGCGTCACCTCGTCCCAGAGCTGCACGAAGGCGCGCATCTTCGCCATCTCCTCGATGAAGCGAACCCCGGCATTCACGAAGAAGGACATGCGCCCCACGACATCACCAAAACGCTCGGGCGGAATCTGCCCGGAGTCGCGCACGCCGTCGAGTACGGCGATCGCGGTGGACATCGCGAAGGCGATCTCCTGCACGGGAGTCGCACCCGCTTCCTGCAGGTGATAGCTGCAGATATTGATGGGATTCCACTGCGGTGCGTGTTGGACCGTGTGGACGATCATGTCGGTGATGAGTCGCAGCGACGGCCGCGGCGGGAAGATGTATGTACCGCGAGAGAGGTACTCCTTGATGATGTCGTTCTGCGTCGTCCCCTGAAGCGCCTCCTCGGCCACTCCCTGCTCCTCCGCCGCAACGACGTAAAGGGCATAGAGCCACATGGCCGTGGCATTGATCGTCATGGAGGTGTTCATGGTGTCGAGCGGGATGCCGTCGAAGAGTCGGCGCATGTCGCCCACGTGGGCGATGGGGACCCCCACCTTCCCCACCTCGCCGGCCGCCATCGGGCTGTCGGGGTCGTAGCCGGTCTGGGTGGGCAGATCGAATGCCACCGACAGCCCGGTCTGGCCCTTGGCGAGATTGCGGCGGTAGAGCGCATTGGACTCCGCCGGCGAGGAATGGCCGGCGTACGTGCGCATAATCCAGGGCCTATCCCGCTGACGATCCTGGGGCTGACCCATGGGCTCACCCTACCGACCGGTAGCCCGCGGTGGCGGGGTCGGCTTCGGGGCACCACCATGGGGGCGTGGGCACGTCGTACTCCTATGCCATCGGGCCGATCATGGCCTTCCTCTTCCTTGGCGTGCTCATCCTGATCCTGCGCTGGGCTTTCCGCAGGGGCGCCTCGGTGGTTGCTGCGCCGCCGCGCCCGGGAAGCACCGAGGAGTACGGACTGCTCGTGCCCATCGCGACGCCCCCGACCTATGTCGAGGGGGAGATCATGCGCCGCCAGTTGGAGGATGCGGGGATAAGGGCCACTTTGGCTCAGACCCTCGACGGCCCTCGCGTCATGGTGTGGCCCGGGGATGAAGGGCGCGCACGCGCCCAACTCAAGAGGACCTAGCCGGGCAGTTCGACGCGCGTGACGTCGCCGCCCAGCGCACGCAGATTGTCGACGAAGCCCGCGTAGCCCCTGTCTATGTGATGCACCTCGTGGACGAGGGTCTCCCCATCCGCCACGAGTCCGGCGAGCACAAGACCGGCTCCGGCTCGGATATCCGTCGCTTCCACAGGTGCCCCGCTGAGCGTCTCACGTCCGCGCACCAGCGCATGATGGCCTTCCGTCTGCACATCGGCGCCGAGGCGGACGAGTTCATGGACAAATCGGAACCGCGCCTCAAAGAGGTTTTCGGTCACCAGTGCGGCTCCGTCGGCGATCGCGTTGAGCGCGATGAATTGGGGCTGCAGGTCCGTGGGAAAGCCCGGATACGGCAGGGTAACGATGTCGACTGCCCGCGGGCGCTCCTGCATCTCCACCCGGAATCCGTCGTCCAGGGACGTGACGGTCGCTCCCGCGGTGGCCAACTTGTCCAGGGCGATCTCCAGATGCTCCGGGTGGGCTCGACGCACGGTGATGTCGCCGCGCGTCATGGCAGCCGCCACCGCCCAGGTGCCCGCCACGATGCGATCGGCCACCGTCGCGTGCTCGACGGGCACCAGTCCCGCGACCCCCTCGATCTCCAGCGTCGACGAGCCGATGCCCCCGATCGATGCGCCCATCTCCACCAGCAACGTGCAGATGTCGACGATCTCGGGCTCGCGTGCGGCATTGTCGATGACGGTGCGCCCGCGCGCAGTTACCGCGGCCATGAGGAGAGTCTCCGTCGCTCCGACACTGGGGAAGTCCAGCCAGATGGTCGCACCGTGCAGGCCATCATCGGCACGTGCGATGAGGTAGCCATGCTCGCTCGTGACCTCCGCACCCATGCGCTGGAGACCGCCGATGTGCATGTCGAGACCGCGTGAGCCGATGTTGTCACCGCCAGGCAGGGCGACGTCGACCACGCCGCACCGGGCGAGGAGCGGACCGAGGACCGTGATCGAGGCCCGCATGCGCCGCACGAGGTCGTAGTCGGCTCGATGCTCGAGCTCCTCGGGCACGTCAATCGAGACGGTGCCTGCGGCCGAGTCATGCACGACATGACAGCCGAGTCGTCGCAGCAGCTCGGCCATGATCTCGACATCGAGGATGCTCGGTACGTCGCTCAGGAGGGTGCGCCCCGGTGCGAGCAATGCCGCCGCCATCAGCTTGAGGACGCTGTTCTTGGCGCCGGTGACGGTCACCTCGCCGATCAGACGGCTGCCGCCGACGACTCGCAAGGCCTCCACGGGGATCATGCTAGGGGTGACGCAAACGGCGCCCCCGCCGCCTCGCGGTCACGCCGCACGTCCCTTAGGGTCGACGCATGGTCAACCTCACGCGCATCTACACCCGCACGGGCGACGATGGCACGACATCCCTCGGCGACATGTCGCGCACGACCAAGACAGATCTGCGACTGGAGGCCTACGCCGACGTCGATGAGGCGAACTCCAGCATCGGCGTCGCCGTCGCCTCGGGCGGCCTCGACGCGGACATCGTCGAGCTCCTCACGGGCGTTCAGAACGACCTCTTCGACGTCGGTGCGGATCTGTGCACCCCGATCATTCCCGAGCCCGAGTACCCACCCTTGCGGATCACTCCCGAGTACGTCGACCGACTGGAGGCGGCGTGCGATGTCTACAACGCGCGCCTAGAGCCACTGCGGTCCTTCATCCTGCCTGGCGGCACACTCGGCGCGGCCCAGCTGCATGTCGCCCGCACGGTGACCCGGCGAGCCGAGCGCGCGACCTGGCGGGCGATCGAGGAGTACGGCGAGTCGATCAATCCGCTCACCGCGCTCTACCTCAATCGGCTGTCAGACCTGCTCTTCATCCTCGCTCGCTGCGCCAATCTCGGCATTGGCGGCGACGTGCTCTGGCAGCCCGGTGGGGGCAGGGCGTCCTAAGCGTCAGCGCGGGCCGACAGCGACCGCGAGGCGCGTCTCGGCCCGCTTGGCCGCATGCGCTGCCGGGTCATCATCGCTTGCTGCGGCCTTCGCGCGCTCCAGTGCCGCCTTGGCTCGCTCCACGTCAATCTCCTCCGCCAGCTCCGCGGTCTCGGCGATCACATTGACCTGATCGGAGTCGACCGAGAAGAAGCCACCGTGCACGGCCACGAGGACCTTGGTGCCCTCCGTGGTCTCGATGCGCAGGGGCGCATCGAGGAGGAGTGCCAGCACGGGAGAATGGCCGGGCAGGATGCCGATCTCGCCGTCTGGAGTCTTGGCCACGACGCTCTTGGCCGTGCCCTGCCAGACGGAGCGCTCGGCCGACACCAGGGCGACCTTGAGCTCAGCCACGATCAGGACTCCTTGGCGAGCTGCGCCGCCTTGGCCTCGACGTCCTCGATGCCGCCGCACATGAAGAACGCCTGCTCCGGGATGTGGTCGTACTGGCCGTCGCACAGCGCCCTGAAGGAGGCGATGGTCTCCTCGACCGGCACGAAGGAGCCGGGCTGACCGGTGAACGCCTCGGCGACGAACATGTTCTGCGAGAGGAAGCGCTGGATACGACGGGCCCGGTTGACGATGATCTTGTCTTCCTCGGAGAGCTCGTCCATGCCGAGAATGGCGATGATGTCCTGCAGGTCCTTGTAGCGCTGCAGGATCTCCTTGACGCGGGCGGCCACGGCGTAGTGCTCCTCGCCGACGTAGCGAGGGTCGAGGATGCGCGAGGTCGAGTCGAGCGGATCCACCGCGGGGTAGATGCCGAGCTCGGAGATCGGGCGCGAGAGCACGGTGGTCGCGTCGAGGTGCGCGAATGTCGTCGCGGGTGCGGGGTCAGTCAGGTCGTCTGCGGGGACGTAGATCGCCTGCAGCGACGTGATGGAGTGACCGCGCGTCGAGGTGATGCGCTCCTGGAGCATGCCCATCTCGTCCGCGAGCGTGGGCTGGTAGCCCACGGCGGAGGGCATGCGGCCGAGAAGGGTGGAGACCTCGGAGCCTGCCTGCGTGAAGCGGAAGATGTTGTCAATGAAGAGCAGCACGTCCTGCTTCTCCACGTCGCGGAAGTACTCGGCCATGGTCAGCGCGGTGAGGGCCACGCGCAGGCGGGTACCGGGCGGCTCGTCCATCTGGCCGAAGACAAGGGCGGTCTTGTCGATGACGCCGGACTCGGTCATCTCGAGGAAGAGGTCATTGCCCTCGCGGGTGCG
>CAJBMR010000327.1 GCA_903954205.1 uncultured bacterium
CGGGCGAAATCGACGCCGGCGAGAGCGAAGGTGATCGCGGCGTCGACCTCATCGTCTGCTGAGCGACCTGCCTCGATGTGGCGCGTCGCGGTCTCCACGACGCCCCAGACGTAGGAGGCGATTCGATCGGCGTCGCTGACACCGAGGTCGCGCAGAGACGTGAGCACGGGAGCGGCTAGCTCGCGGTGCAGAGCCTGCACCTGGGCTCGGCGTACCGGCGGAAGGCTCGCATCCCCGGCGGCCCGCACGAGTGCGTGACGGCCGTCGGCGACGTAAGCAAGCGCGGCCCGGATCCACGTCTCGAGTCGCTGCCGAGGATCGTCGATGTGCTCAACGGCTACGGCGAGATGATCGATCCAGGCGGCAAGCTCGTCTACGACGACATCGGCGATGAGGTCTGCGGCGGAGCGGTAGTACTCATAGACCGCGGACCGCGAAAGGCCGGTGCGCTCGGCGACAGCCGCCATCGTCACGGTGCCCGACTCACGCATTACCGTGGTCGCAGCCTCGACGAGCGCGTCTCGGCGCTGCTCGCGGTGCTGCGCCAGGGTGGGCGCCTCGATCTTGGGCATGCCGACATCGTGCCACGGACCGGCGGATACCTCATCTCGAGCGGCGGGCGCCAGGAGGACCTGGTCGTCGGCCGCCATAGCCGATGTGAGTTGCGCCACCTGGCCCCGGCGTACCCACGATGTCAGGGTGCACACTGGCCGTGTGAACGCGCGGGAGTGGTGGACCGTCATCCTCACGGCGCTGGCCGCGCCGGTGGGGAGACTCGGCTTGGGGCTCGGTCTCGCACGAGGGGCCGAGGCGACCACGGGCGGTATGGCGACCCTGGCCGGGGCAGTGGTGGGTCTGTGGCTAGGTGCCCCGCTCGCGGCGCTCATCGCCTTCGCTGTCTGCCTGGTCACCGTCATGCGTCACGCACCGCTGCGACGCTGGCTGGCACTCCTCGTGATGCTGGCTGCGGTGATGGCCGAGGCAGTCGTCGTCCTCATCGGCCTGAGATTCGTGGGCGGTAGCCCCAGCCCTGAGATCGGACTCGTCGTCGTGGCCGTGCTGTCGATGGGCTTGCTCGGGGGAGGTGCATACGTCGCGCTCACGGTGTCGCGTCGCCGGATCGTCGATGGCGCGGCAGACTGAGCCCATGGAACCTCGCGGATGGTGGACCGTCGGGCTCACGGCGCTCGCAGGTCCCCTCGGAGCGGTGGCAGGCGCTTTCGTCTTCTACACGATCGGTGGCGACGGGCTCGGCCTCGCAGCGGGAGTCGGTGGCCTGATCCTGGGCGGACCGTTGGCTGCAGTTGCCGTCTTCGGCATCTGCCTTCTCACCCTGCTGCGGGACTGGGGGTTGAAGGGGCGCATCGCCATGTCGCTCATGGTCGCCGCCGCACTGCTCGACGCGATCATCATCGTGCTCGCGCTGCGGGCCATCGGCGGCTCATCCTTTGCCGATACCGCGCTCTTCGGTGTCGGGATCATGTCGATGGCGGTCCTCGGCGCGGGTGCGCACGTGGCGATCAC
>CAJBMR010000328.1 GCA_903954205.1 uncultured bacterium
AGGCCAGGGAGCAACCGACCCCGGCTCCTGCCCGTTCCCGGGCGGCTGCGCGAGCATCCCCGACCGCAACGGCGGGTCGGGCGACTCGCTGATGTAGGTGCCTCATGCGTGAGATAACCGAAGCGCGGTCGCTGGCGCACAGCACGCGGACCTAGTCTCGCGGCCATGCATAGACGACCCGTCGTTGCCGTCGCCGCCCTGACGTCTCTCGTCCTCGCGGCATGCGGTTCATCCGCCCAGCCGGCTCCGTCACCACCGGTCATCGACTCGTCGGCATCCGGTGATGTCGCGAGCGCCGCACGCACCGGCTTCGTGGGGTGGGACGACGTGAGGCTGGAGACGGTCGAGGAGGGCTCCATCGTCAGCAATGGCGACGAGCCGTTTGTGGCTGTGCTGAAGATCCGCTCGACCACGGGGGTGAAGGACAGCACGCGCTGGGCGTGGGTCACCGACACGCCGGAGTGGATCAAGGACTCGGCGAAAGCCAATCAGGCGCGAAGTATCCCCGACGGATCGGGAGACGCTTGGTTCACTGGGGACCTCGCTGTCAGGCCTCTCGAGGAGACGCAGCTCATCGGGACGGACACCAACCTCAACGCCGACATCATGGTGACGGTGGCCTTCGTCCTTGAGAAGGACAACGGCGACACAGCGGCAGACGTGAGAGTCCTCAAGAGCCTCACGGATCCGGTCGTGCGGCAGGTCGCCACGATCGTGGAGGGCGCGAAGATTCCTCTTTCGGTCAAGACGATCGCCGATCAGAAGCCGACGATCGATGCCCTCCTCGCCCTGTTGGCCACGGCCGAGAAGATCCAGGCACCGACCATCACCGTGGACATCCTTATCCAGCTCCTGCAGCGCTTCGCGACGGCGTTGGGTGACGCGAACGACGTGATCGGCGTGGCGACGTCCGCCTTCATCCCCACCTCCGGCCAACTCATTGGCCTACTTGAGCGCGTCGGGATCAAGCCGCAGGCGCTGGGCCTTTTCGGCGAGGGCGAGGGCGATGGCAACCAGGCCTGGACCAATTACAAGACGTGGCGTAAGCCGATCGAGATCCCCTACACCGGAAACATCCGCACGGGATTCATCGCCGGTGAGGTCTGGTACGGATTCCTCACCGACCGCTGGGTGGACGATTGGATGTACGTCGAGAGCGAGTTCCCCTGGCAGACCCGCGTGAAGTACTGGCTCAAGGTCACCGCATCGATGCGCGCCTAGGAGACGAGATGCCCCCGTCCGACTATCTCTCGCGCCGCACCTTCCTCGGCGCTGCGGCTGCCGTGGCGGGTGCAGCAGCCACGGGTGGAATGACGGCATGTACGAGTGCATCCACCGGCTCATCTGCGCTGGATGCCCTGGCGTCATCGCTGACCGGCACGCTGCTCCTGCCGAGCAATCCCGACTTCGCGGCGGTGAGCCTCCCGCAGAACGACGTCTACGAGTCGGTCATTCCGATGGCGATCGCGCAGTGCGCGACGCCGGAGGATGTCGTCACCTGTGTCAACTGGTGCCGGCAGGAGGGCGTGCAGCCGGCCGTGCGCGGCGGCGGCCACAACTACATCGGTGCGTCGACCACCACCGGTCTCCTGATCGCGACAGGAGCCATGAACTCAGTCGAGATCGACCGCGAGCGTGGCACCGTAACCCTCGGCTCGGGTGCGCTCAACCTCAATCTCCTGGAGAACCTCCGGGGCGGCGAGTGGATGCTGCCCATCGGAACCTGCCCTGGAGTCGGCGTCACCGGGCTCGTGCTCGGCGGCGGCATCGGCGACAACTCTCGGTGGGCGGGCATGACCTGCGATCACCTCGAGTCCACCGAGATCGTCCTCGCCAATGGCGAGCTCGTCACAGCGAGCGAGACGCAGAATCCCGATCTCTTCTGGGCCCTGCGCGGGGGAGCCGGAGGCAACTTCGGAATCAACACCCGG
>CAJBMR010000329.1 GCA_903954205.1 uncultured bacterium
ACCACCGCGGATATCGGTGAGGACCTGCGCCGCCGCCGACTCGGTGCCGGCCGGGGTGCCCGCATGGCCTTCGAGCAGGACGCCGTTCGCGTGCTCGGGGGAGTCCGCCACGGCCGGACGCTCGGATCACCGATAGCGATCGAGGTGGGCAACAGCGAGTGGCCCAAGTGGCAGGCCGTGATGTCTGCCGATCCCGTCGATGAGGAGGAGCTGGCCGCGCTCGCGCGCAATGCTCCGCTTTCGCGACCCCGCCCCGGCCACGCCGACCTCGTAGGCATGCAGAAGTACGGCTTCGACGACGCACGTCCCGTGCTGGAGCGAGCAAGTGCACGCGAGACGGCCGCCCGCGTTGCCTTGGGAGCGGTCGCGCGCGCGTTCCTGCGACAGGTGGGCGAGATCGAAGTCGTGAGCCATGTGGTCCGCATCGGGACCGCCGTAGCCGACCCGGATTCGGTGCCCTTGGCCGAGGATCGCGAACGCATTGACGACGATCCGGTGCGCGCCCTCGACCCCGCGGCAAGTGAGCGCATGCAGGCGGAGATTGCCTCAGCGCATCGCGACGGTGACACTCTCGGCGGCGTCGTCGAGGTCGTCGTCCACGGACTCCCGCCGGGGCTCGGCAGTCATGTGCACTGGGATCGACGGATCGACGCGAAACTTGCCGCGGCACTCATGGGAATCCAGGCGATCAAGGGTGTCGAGGTCGGTGACGGCTTCGATCTCGCTGCCCGTCGCGGCTCGCTCGCCCAGGACGAGATCGTGTCCGAGGGCGATCGGCTCACGCGCACGTCTGGGCGATCGGGTGGCACCGAGGGCGGGATGACTACGGGGGAGACGCTGCGGGTGCGCGCCGCCATGAAGCCCATCTCCACCATCCCCCGCGCCCTCCAAACGGTGGATGTGGCGACAGGTGAGCCGGCCAAGGCGATCAACCAGCGCTCGGATGTGTGCGCCGTGCCTGCCGCGGGGGTTGTCGCCGAGGCGATGGTCTCACTCGTTATGGCCGACGCCATGATCGAGAAGTTCGGCGGTGACTCTGTTGACGAGACGCGGCGCAACCTGCGCTCCTACATCGAGCACCTGGCGTTCTCGTGAACGCGGTTGTGCTCGTGGGCGCCCCGGGTGCCGGCAAGTCCACGGTGGGTCGGCGTCTGGCTAGACGATGGGGCGTTGAGTTCCGCGACAGTGACCAGATGGTCGAGGCAGAAGCGGGCAAGAGCGTGGCGGACATCTTCGTCGACGATGGCGAAACGGCATTTCGCACTCGCGAGCGCGATGTCATCGCCGCGGCCCTCGACAAGCCCGACGGGGTTCTCTCGCTCGGTGGCGGTGCAGTGCTGGACGCATCCACGCGAGCGCGACTCGTGGCTGCGCCGTGCGTCTGGCTGCGCGTCGGCGTATCCGAGGCGGCCAAGCGGGTCGGTCTCAATACCGCGCGACCCCTTCTCCTCGGGAATGTGCGAGGCACCCTCATGACCCTGCTGGACGAGCGCACCCCGCTCTACGAAGAGGTCGCTTCATGGACCGTGGACACCGACGGGCGCACGGTCGATGAGGTCGTGGCAGCGGTCGCGGACGCGGTGGAGGCGTCGTGACTGCCCAGGACGTCACGCGCATCCCCGTCCGTGCCGAGCGGCCCTACGACGTTGTCGTCGGCCACGGACTCCTCGGTGAGCTAAGAGGGCTGCTGGGCGATGACTGCCGCCGAGTCGCCGTGATCGCCCCGTCCGCGCTGTCCACGACCGCTGAGGCGGTGCGGGAGGATCTGGTCGCGGAGGGCTTGGAAGCGATTGCGCTCGAGGTGCCTGACGGAGAAGCGGCCAAGACACCCGAGGTCGCGGCGTTCTGCTGGTCGATCCTCGGTCAGGCGGGCTTCACGCGCACGGATGCGATCGTGGCCATCGGTGGCGGATCGACCACGGACCTGGCCGGTTTCGTCGCCGCGACCTGGCTGCGCGGCGTACGCGTCGTCCACATTCCGACGACGGTGCTGGGCATGGTCGATGCTGCTGTCGGCGGCAAGACCGGCATCAATACCGAGGCAGGCAAGAACCTCGTGGGTTCCTTCCATGAGCCGGCCGGGGTGCTCTGTGACCTGACCGCACTCGAGACACTTCCACGCAACGACCTTGTGGCTGGGTTGGCCGAATCCGTCAAGTGCGGCCTCGTGCACGATCCCGCCATCCTCGATCTCGTGCTAGCGGACCCCGATGATGCGGTGCGGCCCGATTCGGCACGGTTGCGCGAGATCATCGAGCGCTCCATTCGAGTGAAGGCCGATGTGGTGTCCGGTGATCTGCGCGAGTCGTTAGGCGGTCCGCTGGGGCGCGAGACTCTCAACTACGGGCACACGCTCGGGCACGCGATCGAGCGGGTCGAGGACTATCGCTGGCGCCACGGTGCCGCGATCAGCGTGGGCATGGTCTACGTCGCTGAGTTGGCCCGGCTCGCCGGCCGGCTGGACGATGCGAGCGTCGACCTGCATCGGGAGGTCCTCGGTGCGCTTGGGCTTCCGACGACCTACGCCGGCGGGCGCTGGGATCGTCTGCTTGCGGCGATGCGCGTCGATAAGAAAGCCCGCGGCGACATGTTGCGCTTCGTGATCCTCGATGGTGTGGCGCGCCCGTCGCTTCTCGAGGGACCCGACCCCGCCCTGCTGGCGGCGGCCTATGCGGAGGTGGCGTCATGACCGGTCGGCGTGTGCTCGTTCTCAACGGACCCAACCTGGGCCGCCTGGGCGTCAGGGAGCCGGAGATCTACGGCCACACGACGCATGAGGAGCTGGCGAAGGCCTGTCGTGACTGGGGTGCGGACCTCGGCCTCGATGTCGACGTACGGCAGACCGACTCGGAGTCCGAGCTTGTCCAGTGGCTGCACGAGGCGGCCGACCAGCGCATTGATGTGGTGCTCAACGCCGGTGCATTCACCCACTACTCCTATGCGTTGCGTGATGCGCTAGCGCAGGTCGGATCGATGACCGTCGAGGTCCACCTGTCGAATCCCGCTGCGCGAGAGGCCTTCCGGCACACCTCGGTCATCGCGGCTGTCGTCAACGGATCGATCAGCGGCTTCGGCATCGAGTCGTATGCCCTCGCCCTGCGCGCCATCGCCGGGAGTGCGCCGAATGCCTGAGGTGCACGCGCGCCGGCGAGTCGAGGCGTGGCGACAGGCACAGCTCGCCGCACCGAGTGCGACAGCATTGCTCGTCACATCGCTTGCCAACGTGCGCTACCTCACGGGATTCACCGGGAGCAACGCTGTGCTGCTCTTGGAGGACTCCTCATCCCTGTTGGGCACGGACGGCAGGTACACGGTTCAGGCAGCGGAGCAATGTCCCTACCTGCCTGTGCACCTGGACCGGGCCACCATCACGTCCGTGGCCGCAGCATGGGCCGCGTCGGGGGTTGGCGTGCTCGCGGTGGAGTCCGCTCACCTCAGCGTGAGCGACCTGCGCGCACTCGAGGAAGCGATCGGGACTTCCCCGCAGGAGACCACGGGGGTCGTGGAAGCGTGCCGCATGCTCAAGGACGCTGACGAGATCGCACTCATCGAGCGGGCGTGCGAGATCAGTGACGCCGCGCTCCAGGCGATCCTGCCACGCATCCATGCGGGGCTGACCGAGCGCCAGATCGCGCGGTGGCTCGAGGCGGAGATGTTCGACCAGGGCGCCGATGAGTTGTCCTTCGAGACGATTGTGGCTGGCGGCCCACACTCGGCGAAGCCCCATCACGAGCCGTCGGAGCGCGCGCTGGAGGACGGCGACCTGCTGCTCATCGACTTCGGCGCAGCGGTGGGTGGCTATCACGCCGACGAGACCCGCACCTTCGTCGTCGGGAAACCTGCCGAATGGCAGCGCGAGATCCATGCCATCGTCCAGCGAGCGCAGGAGGCGGGTCGAGCCGC
>CAJBMR010000330.1 GCA_903954205.1 uncultured bacterium
ACCACCCGGCTCCGACCGTCTGTCTCCACAAGAATCGACACGGCTACTTCCCCTTCCTTCAGACCAGAATAGCCCACTTTCCCACTGTGGGCAATATCCGCTTTCGGCGCCGCCCCCCACTCCCCCTAGGCTCGCCCCATGTCATCGCAGGTCGCGCTCATCACGGGCATTACGGGTCAGGACGGGTCATATCTCGCGGAGCAGTTGCTCGACAAGGGCTACGTCGTCCACGGACTCATCCGGCGCTCGTCGACCTTCAACACCGACCGCATCGAGCACCTTTACAAGGATCCGCACGATCCTGAGGCGCGCCTCTTCCTGCATTACGGCGATCTCACCGACGGCTCGCGGCTGGTGACGCTGCTGGAGCGGGTGGAGCCCACAGAGGTCTATCACCTGGGTGCGCAGTCACATGTGCGCGTGAGTTTCGACGAGCCGGAGTTCACCGGCGATGTGACGGGTCTGGGCACGACGCGCCTGCTGGAGGCGCTGCGCATGTCCGAGGTGCCCGCGCGCTTCTACCAGGCGTCGAGTTCGGAGATGTTCGGTGCGACTCCGCCGCCGCAGAATGAGAACGCGTTCTTCTATCCGCGCAGCCCCTACGCTGCGGCGAAGGTTTACTCCTACTGGATGGTGCGCAACTACCGCGAGGCCTATGGCCTCTTCGCCTGCAACGGCATCCTCTTCAACCACGAGTCCCCGCGCCGCGGCGAGACCTTCGTGACGCGCAAGATCACGATGGCGGTCGCCCGGATCGCGGCGGGCCTGCAGGAGGAGCTCTACCTCGGCAATCTTGATGCGCGCCGCGACTGGGGCTATGCCCCGGAATTCACCGATGCCATGTGGCGGATGCTCCAGGCAGACGAGCCCGGCGACTATGTGGTGGCCACGGGCACCAGCTACTCCGTCGGCGACTTCGTGCGCATGGCCTTTGAGCACGCCGGGCTGGACTGGGAGAAGCACGTGAAGTTCGACCCGCGCTATCTGCGCCCCACCGAGGTCGACGACCTCATCGGCGACGCGAGCAAGGCAAAGGAGCTACTCGGCTGGCAGGCCCAGACCTACACGCCGGAGCTGGTCAAGATCATGGTCGACGCCGACCGGGAGCGCCTCGGGGCCTAGCGGCCCGCGACGGGGAGTGTGACCACGTCCACGCCGAGCCCTGGCTTCATCCGCGCATCCTGGGTGAGTACGACGTCACACCGGGACAGGCTTGCCGTGGAGACGTGGAGTGCATCGATGAAGGGCATCCCTGACGTCGCGCGCAGCAGAGCAGCATCGTCGAATGCCTGGGCCGGATGATCGACGACGTCGAGCCACACTGCTGACGCGAAGAATTCCTTGACCTTGCGGATGACCAAGGGATCGCCCTGTCGGTAGGGCCCGACCATGACCTCGGCGACGACGGCCTGGCCGGTGACAGCGGCGAAACGCCCCGCAGCAGCAGCTTCCAGGATTGCGGTTGCGGCATCGGCATGGGTCGTCAACTGGTCGAGGAAGTAGATGAAGACGTTCGCGTCTATGTAGACCCGCCGCCCTGCTAGGGAGTCGAGCACCTCACCGATCCCAACTCGCCCGGTCGGCTGACACGTTCGCCTCGACCTCCTCGGGGCTTTCGCCCCAGGCCCCCTGAGCGCACCCGGCGTAGGAGTCAAGAGGGGGGGAGGCTGGCTGATGCGAGGGAGTGAGCGTGATGACTCCGTTGACGACGTTCATGTGGCACATGCTGCCGGGACCAAGCCCCAAGACCTGCGCGATATCCACAGGGATGGTGACCTGATTGCGCTGCCTGATCCACACCTCGACCATGGGAGAAGGCTATCCGATTTCTGATCGAGTGCCTGAAATCAGACAGACGCCGCGGTCGCGGCACAAGGTGTACCACTGGACAATAAGGTGGTACACTCAGGTGATGCCCACGACGCGTCCCCGTCACCAGATCACCGAGACCGAGGACGTCTGCGCGGCCCTTGACCTCGCTGCACAGCGCTGGCCCGATGAGGCCCGAAGCGATCTGATGCGACGTCTCATCCTCACCGGTGCTCAAGCGCTCGCGCAGAATCCCATCGAGCGGACCCTGCAAATCGAGACGGCACTGCAGAGTCTGGCGGGCCTCGCCGACTGCTACCCGCCCGGATACCTCGATCGTCTTCGCGCAGATTGGGATCGGGTTACCCCGTGACCGTGTCCACCACTCTCGATGCGAGTGTGCTCATCGCACTCATGAATGCCGGTGATGCCCACCATCGTGACGCCGTCACGCTGGTGAGGCGAGCAGCTATCGCCGGCGACTTGATCGCGCATCCGCTCACGATCGCGGAGTCTGCGGTGGGTGCTGCCGAGCACGGTCGACTGCAGCAGGTGCGCGACGCTTTTGCGGGTCTCGGCCTGGCGACGGCCCCGGGCGATCCTGATCAGCCGTGGCGCATTGCCGAGCTGCGCGCCCGCACGCGGCTTGCCCTTCCCGACTGCTGCGTTCTTGACGTAGCCCTCGAGTCCCAGGGCGCCTTGGCCACCTTCGACGTCCGCCTCGCGGCAGCAGCACACGAGCACGGCGTGCCCGTCGCGGTTGC
>CAJBMR010000331.1 GCA_903954205.1 uncultured bacterium
ACAGGAAGCCGTAGCCCGGGTGGACAGCGTCGGCACCCGAACGGCGTACTGCATCGAGGATCTGATCGACGTCGAGATAGGTCTCTGCACTTGTGGCCCCACGCAGCGGGATCGCGATGTCGGCATCGCGAACGAAGGACGCATGAGCATCGGGCTCGGAGTAGACGGCGACCGTCTCGATGCCCATGGCACGAGCCGTGCGGAAGACGCGGCGAGCGATCTCGCCGCGATTGGCTACCAGGATCCGCTGCATCGCCATCACATCCGGAAGACGCCGAAGGCATCGGCGCCGGTGACGGGGGCGGAATGCGTCGCGGAGAGCGCGAGCGTGAGGGCGGTGCGGGTGTCGCGGGGGTCGATGATGCCGTCGTCCCAGAGCCGGCCGGTGGCGAAGAGTGCGGTGGACTGGCTCTCCACCTGCTGCTCGAAGGCATCGCGCATGGGCGCGAAGGCCGCCTCGTCGAAGTCAATGCCCATGCTCTCTGCCTTCTGGCGCGCCACGATGGTGAGCACGCCCGCGAGCTGCTTGGGCCCCATGACCGCGATGCGGTGGTTGGGCCAGGAGAAGACGAAGCGTGGGTCGTAGGCCCGACCCGACATGCCGTAGTTGCCCGCGCCGTACGACGCGCCCATCATCAGTGTGAGGTGCGGGACGGTGGAGTTGGAGACGGCGTTGATGAGCTTGGCACCGTCCTTGATGATGCCGCCCTGCTCGTAGCGCGTGCCGACCATGAAGCCGGTGATGTTCTGTGCAAAGAGGATCGGCACACCCATGCGATTGCACAACTGGATGAACTGCGCGCCCTTGTGACTCTCTTCGCTGAAGAGGATGCCGTTGTTAGCGAGCACACCGACGGCGTAGCCGCCGATATGTCCCCAGCCCGTGACGAGAGTTGTGCCGTAGAGCGGCTTGAACTCCTCGAACTCACTGCCATCGAGGATGCGTGCGAGCACCTCGCGGGCCTCGAAGGGCTGGCGCACATCGGCGCTAGGGATGCCGAGTAGATCGTCGGGGTCGTACGCCGGGTCGATGGGTGCGCGATCCGGTCCCGGCCCGGCCTTACGCCAGCGCAGGTGCTCCACGATCTGGCGGCCGATGCGCAGAGCGTCGGGCTCGTCGAGTGCGAGGTAGTCGGCCAGACCTGAGGTCCGCGCATGCATCTCGGCGCCGCCGAGCTCCTCCTCGTCGGCGTCCTCGTCGATGGCCATTTTCACCAGCGGCGGTCCGCCGAGATAGACGCGCGCGGCATCCTTCTGCAGGACGACGTAGTCGCTCATGCCCGGCACGTAGGCGCCGCCCGCCGTGCTCGATCCGAAGACAAGCGTGACGGTCGGGATGCCGGCAGCCGAGAGCTGCGTGAGGTTCTTGAAGCTCGCACCACCGGGAACGAAGATCTCGGCCTGCTTCGGGAGATCGGCACCACCGGACTCGGTCAAACTGACAAGTGGCAGTCGGTTGAGTTTGGCGATCTCCATCGCGCGCAGTCCCTTGGCCACGGATGTTGGTCCCTGCGCTCCGCCCTTCACGGTCGGGTCGTTGGCAACCACCATGACCTCGGTGCCGTGCACCCGGCCGATACCGGTGACGACTCCGCCACCGAGTGGATCGTCGGTGCCCCAGCCAGCGAGTGGGCTCAACTCCAGGAAGGGCGATCCTCGGTCGAGGAGGAGATTGATGCGCTCACGCGGCAGGAGCTTGCCTCGACCGCGGTGACGCGCGACGGTGCGGGCGTTCTTCTCCGGATCACTGCTGCCGCCGCCGGCGATGACCTTCGCCAGCAGGGTGTCGATCTCCGCGAGGGCCTCGAGCATGGCGGCGCGATTGGCCGCCGTCACGGCGGGATCGAGTCGGGAGCGCAGGACGGGCGCCATGGACTTGACATTAGCGTCAACTTGACACGCCTGTCAACTCGTTGGAAGGGGCAGTGGGAGGGAGGAAGATAGGGGCATGACTCACGACCCGCTCAGCCAGTGGACCGCGGTAGCCCGCCAGGCCCTGGCTACCGACCTCGGAGTGGACATTCCCGAGGTAGACGCGCAGCTTCTCCTCGACGTCGCCCGCGATGCAGCACATGCGGTGGATCGTCCGGCCGCACCCATCACGACGTTCCTTCTTGGCTATGCCGTCGCCAAAGCCGGTGACGGCACGCTTCAGGAGGCGGCCCAGACACTCCAGCGCCTCAGTGGGGAGTGGGACCTCGGCCTGCATCGAGCCTGACCGTCGGAGCGTCGGCTGCCCTCGCCGGTGCCGCGGTGGCACCCTGACTAGGTGAGCTCCGCACTCCCCTGGGACCAGGCGCGCCGCGTGGCGGCAGCGGCCGCTCGACCGCTTGACCCCGTGGCCGTGCGTCTCGAGGCCGCGCTCGGCTGCGCGCTTGCTTCACCCATCGCCGCGCTCACCGATCTTCCACCGTTCGACTCGGCCGCAATGGACGGCTACGCCGTCGCGGGCTCCAGCCCGTGGCTGCTCTCCGACGCAGACCTGCGCGCAGGAAGCGAAGCACTCACGCGTCTGGATTCCGGAACCGCCGTCGCCATTGCCACTGGCGCCGCACTTCCCCATGGGTGCGATGCCGTGCTGCGCACGGAGCAGGCAGGGATCGAGACCGCGCTGCATGGCAATCGACTCTTCCCGCTCGATCCGCTCACCGGGCTGCCCGATGATTCCGGGTCATCCCTGCCCCCGGGCACCGATGTGCGCCCGAGGGGCGAGGAGTGCGCCGAGGGAGAGCCGCTCGTCCCCGCCGGATCGGTCGTCACGCCCGCGATGCTCGGCCTGGCAGCAGCGGCCGGCTACGACGCACTTGACGTCATCCCGCCACCGACCGTGGCGGTGCTTGTCCTCGGCGATGAGTTACTTGAGCGAGGCTTGCCTCGGCCCGGTCGCGTGCGCGATGCGCTGAGCCCCCTGGTGCCGCCCTGGCTCGCAGACCTTGGCGCGCGTGCCAATCCCCCCATTCGCGTCCCCGACACGAGGCAAGCCCTGCTCGATGAGATTGAGGACTCCACCGCAGACGCCATCGTGACCACGGGGTCCACGGCATCAGGCCCGGTCGACTTCGTCCACGACGTACTCGATCATCTCGGTGCACGGTGGGTCGTCGACGGCGTCGAAGTGCGTCCCGGGCATCCCATGCTGCTCGCCGTGCTCCCCGACGGGCGCCCGTTCGTGGGTCTACCCGGCAATCCCCTCGCTGCAGTGAGCGGCTTGGTCACCTTGGCCGCGCCCGTCATCGCCTCCCTGCGCGGGGTGCCGCTCGACGATGACGAGGTCATCCTGGGGGTCGATGTCACCAGCCACCCCCGGGACACCCGGATCATCCCCGTTGTCGTCGAGGAGGGCCGCGCCCGACCGCTTCGCTTCGACGGGCCCGCGATGCTGCGCAGCCTCGCACTCGCGGATGCGCTCGTGGCGATCCCGCCTTCCGGAGGGCTCGCCGGAAGTGCCGTGCCCCTGCTCCCCGTCCCCGTCGTCCGCTAGCGTCAGCAGACGTGGCCGACAAGAAGCGTCAGCGCACCGCCGCTGTCGATGAAGATCCCGAGGCCCTCACCGCCCGGATCCTGCTTCCGAGCAAGCCGTGGAGCCCCTCCCGCAACATCATCGTCCGAGTCCTGATCGCGGTGGGCGCCTTGGTTGTCGCCGCCGTGATCGTCTACGCCGAAGGTGACTGCTACGCCGACAGGGGAGAGGTCGGCGGCATCACCTGGGTCGACGCCTTCTACTACGCGACCGTGAGTCTCTCGACGACCGGCTACGGCGACATCGTGCCGGTCTGCGAGTCGGCCCGCATCGTCAACATTCTGGTGATCACTCCCCTGCGCTTCATCTTCCTCATCGTGCTCGTGGGCACGACCATCGAGGTACTCACTCGCAAGACACGAGACGAGATCCGCACAAGCCGCTGGAGGCAGCGCGTGGAAGACCACACCGTCATCATCGGCTTCGGCGTCAAGGGCCGCTCGGCAGCACGCATGCTGCTCGACAGCGGCATGTCACCGCTCTCCATCGTCGTGGTGAGCATGGACAAGACAGCCGTTCAGGATGCCAACCGCATGGGCCTCGCAGGAGTGCTGGGAGACGCCCGGCGCGAAGACGTCCTGCGCGATGCCGCGACCGAGCGCGCATCCAAGATCATCGTGGCGACCGATGAAGACGACACGTCAGTCCTCGTCACGCTCACTGCACGACGCCTCGCGCCCAAGGCCGAGATCGTCGCAGCAGCCCGCGAGGCAGCGAACGCACAGATCCTGCGGCAGTCCGGAGCGAGCAGCGTCATCCCGACTGCGGAGTCCGCAGGCCACCTCATGGCGCTCTCACTCATCTCTCCCGTCGCAGGCACGCTCATGGAAGACCTCCTCGATTCGGGTCGCGGACTCGAGGTGGTGCAGCGCGTCATCACGAAGGAAGAACTCGGTATCTCACCCGCTGAGGTCGATGCCTCCGGCGAGATCGTGCTCGCGGTCATCCGCGACGACGTTGTCCACCGGTTCGACACGAGCGACATTCGCATCCTGCAGAAGGGCGATCAGCTCGTCGTCATCCGCCACTCGGAGGGCAACGGCTACCACGTCACACCGCCTCCGGCCTCCTGATATGCACGCGATCGTCATCGCGTCGCCAGGGGATGCGGATGTGCTCTCCTGGCAGCAGGTGCCCGACCCTGTGGCCGGCCCGGGCGAAGTGATCGTCGACGTCGCCGCGGCCGCCGTGAACCGAGCCGACATCCTCCAGCGTCAGGGTCTCTATCCGCCGCCGCCGGGCGCACCCGAGTGGCTCGGCCTGGAGTGCTCCGGCACCATCGCGGAGCTCGGCGCCGGAGTCACCTCACTCTCCATCGGTGACAAGGTGTGCTGCCTGCTCTCCGGAGGCGGGTATGCCGAGCGGGTCGCCGTGCCCGTCGGCCAAGCCATGCCTATCCCAGCGGGGGTAGACCTCATCACCGCTGCCGGATTGCCCGAGGTCGCCTGCACGGTGTGGTCCAACCTCGTGATGACCGCGCACCTGCAGCGTGGCGACTGGCTGCTCGTGCACGGTGGCGGCAGCGGCATCGGCACCATGTCGATCCAGGTGGCGCGCGCGCTCGGCGCCCGGGTCGCGGTCACCGCGGGATCCGCGCGGAAGCTTGCCCGCTGCGAGGAACTCGGGGCCGAAGTGCTCATCAACTACCGCGAGCAGGACTTCGCCGATGTCATCGCCGCAGAGACAGGCGGTCGCGGAGTCGACGTCATCCTCGACAACATGGCCGCGAAATACCTCGAGCGAAACATCGCGTGCCTCGCACCCGGCGGACGGCTTGTCGTCATCGGCATGCAGGGCGGCGTCAAGGCCGAGATCGACCTGGGGGTGCTCCTGCGCCGCAATGGCACATTGCATGCGACCACCCTGCGCGGTCGCACACCGGAGCAGAAGACGGAGATCTGCGCTCAGGTCGAGCGTCACGTGTGGCCGTGGATCGCCGCAGGCATAGTGAAGCCCGTCATCGACCGCGTCGTCCCCATCACCGAGGCTGCTGATGCGCACCGCGCGCTAGAAGCCGGCGATGTGACCGGCAAGATCGTGCTCAGGCGCTGAAGCCGCGCGCGTGCTCAGCGAGCACAGAGTCGATGAGGTCAGCGACACCCTCGTCGTCATTGCTCGGCAAAACGTGCGTCGCGATGTCGAGCACCTCCGGGTGCGCATTAGCCATGGCATACGACGTGCCGGCCCAGGCCAGCATGGGCAGGTCGTTAGGGCCATCGCCTGCGGCCACAACATGCAGGGCTCCGTGGCCCTCGGCCGCGGCGACGCGTGCCAGTGTCGTCGCCTTCGTCACCCCGGCGGCGCTCAGCTCGAGTAGCGAATCGCCGTAGCCGGAGTGGGTGACCTCCGCGAGATCGCCGATGGCGCGGAGACCTCGCGCGTAGAGCGCCTCGGGATCCATCGGCTCGCCCTGCCCAGGACGCGCAAGAATCTTGACGACATCGCCTGCAGCCACGAGCTCCTCGATAGGTCCCACGTATGTCTGCGGCGGCACCGGCCACCTCGGGGTGTAGCCGTCGGCCAGGG
>CAJBMR010000332.1 GCA_903954205.1 uncultured bacterium
CCGAAGTCTCTGAGCGATCGGCC
This sequence comes from uncultured bacterium, assembly GCA_903954205.1. GTDB lineage: Bacteria > Actinomycetota > Actinomycetes > S36-B12 > S36-B12 > Mxb001. The sequence goes on from CAJBMR010000332.1 coordinate 24, forward strand.
CGTGGCTCCCGGCCGCCACAGAAGATCTTGTCGGTACATGCTCCGACGCCCAGGGCGGACGAGAGTTCAGTGCCATCCACAAGGGTCATCCCAGCACGTGACCTACCTGCGAACACCCTCCACCTGCGTGAATGACCCGGTGACGCGCTAGGGACTGCCCCGAGTTCTAGGTGTCGATTGAGCGATACATCGAATCCGCAACCTCAACGCCTGGCGCGCCACCTAAGATGACTTCTCAGGCTTTCTGGCCGAGCGTCACAGCAGTGTCACAGCATGGCTGCCAATCCGTAGCACTTAACGGCACAAGTAGGCCCTGGTCCCGCCGCGGACCCTTACACGTGTTGTCCCCTGACATTCGTGCGGCCAGACTGAAAATCGGAAGGTCGACGCTTCGACCCCGTCCCTGGCCACCTACAACGATCCGAAAAATCGTGGACGAACGTTTGCGTGTGGAAATCTCATTGGGGTGAGTGAGCCCGATTCTCTTGTGCACATCTCGTACGATCTTGTTTCCCCTGTTTTCTCCATGGACTGAAATCGTGGTAACTGCCCTCACCGATCGCGCCTAAGAAGCAACGCGGATCCTCATCTCAAGCCCGACCCGCATCAGCGGGTGTCGTCCGCGACCACTTAGCAAAGCTGTCACCCGCTCCAACCAGCAGTCCGGTAGCGAAGGCCGCGGGCCGGTCGGAAGGGGCGGCGGCCCGAACATGATGGACTCGATGTTTCCGCCGCTGCAGGTCGATGACCTGGTGCGGATAGCGAAGCCAAAACGTACTGGGTCTGTCCCACGTCCTGGGGGAGTTCGTCGCGGCACTCCGAACGGAGGCGCATGAGCCCATCCGGTATTCAGGACACGTATGCGCCCGGTGGATCTCCGACGCGGCGCACGTCCCCGTCGCGATCCTTGATCACCGAATTGGACGCCGTGCCCGCCGGGATACCACCGGGGGCATCACTCCACCCAAAAGATGGAATCACTGCCGCTAATCCGGCGAATCTTTCCGGGGATGCCAGCCGATAATCGCCCTCAGCGGGGGCGACCAAGTGGGGATGCAAGCGATTCACCGCGTTGTTGGAGTAGAAAAGCGCGGCATTACACGTGGGATTGGCATCGGCGCATCCCGATCCATCGCCGAATCCGAGAGGGAGGTCCACTGAGCCATTCCAGATGAGATTGCCAGCAAATCGCAGATCATCGTCGAATCGTGTTGGCGTCGCCACATTGGATTCGGATTGTGCACGACCGGAGTACGGGCCTGCAACCGTGAAATGCTGGTCGCCGATGTCGGCACCCGTCGGATTGATGATGAGATTGTTGTATACGTACACGTGTCTGTTAGGAATGCGCACGAAATTGTTACCATCATCGACACGGGTAGTGCCCCAACCGCCTGCGTCGAGTAGTTGCCCGCAGCGCTCCCGGCCGTCATCCCCAGGCTGCCCGTCACAGGAGCGCCCCCCGGCGACAAACTCCATCAGGTGCGATCGGCTTCCCAACCGGTACATGGTGTTGTGTGCGAGGAGGATGTTGTAGCCACCATTGACGCCGAGCCCGGCGCCAAAGACATCATGAATGACATTGTTGGTCACCTTGATGTCGTAGGCCTCGTACTGCAACCAGGGTGTTGTCATGAATTGAAAACCCGTCCCCTGCCCCGCCGTAAATCCACCAACTCCACAGTCGTAGATCTCGTTACCCTCAACTCGAATGTATGCAGACCCGCCCTTGGCGTAGGCGCACCAGTCGCTGGAGTCATGGATCTTGCTACCGCGAATGGAGGCGTACTGAACAGCGACAAAGTCAATAGCATTGTCCGAGGCTCCGGAAATGTCGCTGCCTTCGATGAATATGTTCTGTGACTGGTTGACCTTGACAAGGTCACCCACTTCGCCGCTGTCTCGCGGTGCTCCCCTGATGACAGTATTGCGCACCAACAGATGGTCACACTGTTCACAGTGCAGGCCATCGCCGAGTCTTGATGAAATCTTCAGGTCCAGAAGGTAGAGATAGCGGACATCGAAAACATTGAGCGCCGGTAGCGTCACAGTCCCCAGACCATTGGCCGCCTCGATGACAATCGGGAACGCCGACGTACCCCAATTGGACTCGAAATAGTTTGGGATGGCCCCCGGCCGGAGCTTTCCCGGTGTGATCATGATGCGATAGCCGGTACCGGTGAGATTTTGCCGCTGCGGAATACGAGCCCAGGCAGCCGTGAGCGTTTTCAACGCCTGGACACGTGTCGCCCCGGTGCGAGAGTCACGTCCCTTCCGAGGGTTGACCCAGATCGTCGTCAAGGTCGGTGTCCCGATGTCATAGGCCGCATCTAGCGCAGACAGATCTCCAGCTGGCTTTGGCGCCGAACTAGTCGGCACCGGCGCTGCCGTCACTGGATGTTGCTGGCCAGCAAAGGTCAACCAACTCACCATCAGTGCAGCGGCCAACATCAGCAAGAGCAGGCGCCTAATCACGCTTCAAGGTACTCCAACGTTTGGCGTGTATCAAGTGACTCAAACTCGGGGCAGTCCCCCCTCTGCGTCTTTTGCCGCAGCGGTGGCCACTCTCGTTTACAGCCTCACCCGCGATCTCAAAGTCAGTTCCGGCACGGTCCCCGAAACGCGAGCCGCAGCATGAGAACGACTAAACAAATTGTCCCGCGCCAACAAACCAGAGACTGCTCTATCTGTCCTGGGTGTTTCCAGGAGGCCTCGAATCGTTTCCAGTGTGCGCTTCGAGCAGCCATAGGGTCCCGAAAAGCCCTTGCAACGTCTGGGTTTTGGAATTGTGACCAAGCCCCCACCCGCGTGGGAGGTCACCCTCCGCAAGGGATGGGTATGCCAGGAGCGCGTTTCAGCGGGAGCGGACGGGGACTTCCGCTGAAGTGGCCGCGTGATGGCACATGCGCAGCCAGCCGTGCGCCCAGATAGCGCCGACCATGCGGTCCGCGACGGCCCGCTCTCCCAGGTCCACGCTGGGCGCGATCACCGACACCTCATGGATGAAGTCCGGCTCCGGTGCATTGGGGCCGGGTGTTTGCCCCTCCACCTCGCAGGCGGTGCGCGTCCACTCGGCGACGACGCTGTCACAGTCGTTCTCGAGCGGCTGTGCCAAGGCAGGGATCACGCTGGCAATCGCAGGACGGTCGGTGGACCAGTTGGCCATGAGGTGCCCGGCCATGGTGAGGGTGCGCAGGTTGTCGATAACCGCCTCCCAGGCGTGCGCCTTGGCAATGGCGTCGGGCGATTTCGACGACAGCGACACTTCGACGACCTCCTTGGACCTCACGAAGGCGCTGGAGACCTCCGTGAGCTCCTGCGGGCTCACGCGGCCGGGACCGTTGACGAGATCGGCGATGGCGTCCGAGAGCAGGCGGGTGGCGCGCGTGATGGCATCGCTGACATTGCCGGTGAGCCCCGCAGCGACACCCCTCGGCCACATGAGCAGCGCGACGACAGCGCTGATGCCCGCGCCGATGAGGACGTCGATGAAGCGCTCATCCACGGTGCTCAGCTTCGGCGGCCAGTTGACCAGGGAGAAGGCCACGATCACGAAGAGGGAGAAGGCCGCCTGCCCGATGACGTAGGCGGTGGTCGCCTGGGTGTAGACCGCGAGGAACGCCACGATCACGAAGCCGATCCACATGAGTCCCCTGTGGTTGCCCTCGGTGGCCAGGACCCCGAAGCCGATGAGAGCGCCGCCGAAGGTGCCTAGCACCGCCAGGAGCGAGGTCTTGAGCGTCGCGACGCCGTCCATGCGCAGTGTGGCCACGACGCCGAGCACCACCCAGAATCCGTGGGCGATGCCGATCACCTCGACCACGAGGGTTGCTAGGGCGAGCGCCACGCCTGTGCGCAGGGCCATCCGCAGCCACGGCGAGCGCATGGTGAGCTGATTCGCCAGCTCGCGCCACGG
>CAJBMR010000333.1 GCA_903954205.1 uncultured bacterium
AGGACCTCCTCGCGCGCGGTCCGGTCGTCGCTATAGACCAGCACCGTCAAGGTGGCGGCAGGGGTTTCGGCATCCGTCACGGCGCCAGGGTATCGGGACGCCTCTCTGTCGGGGGGTCTACACCCCCCTTAGGGCCGCCTCTGGCAGAGTGGGGCTGTGGCGACCGCAACACCTCCCGTGAGTCAGGCCTTCGCGCATGCCCCGGCCAACCGGCCCAACCCGGTGGCCATCGGCACCATCGTCTGGCTGTCCAGCGAGCTCATGTTCTTCGCGGGCCTCTTCGCGATGTACTTCACGCTCCGCGCGGTCAACCCCGAGCTGTGGGCCGAGGAGACTCAACTCCTCAACATCCCCTTCGCGAGCATCAACACCACGATCCTGGTGCTGTCATCAGTGACATGCCAGCTCGGTGTCTTCGCTGCGGAGCGCGGTGACGTCAAGGGCCTGCGCCGGTGGTTCACCATCACCTTCCTCATGGGCTCGATCTTCATCGCCGGTCAGGTGACGGAGTACGCCGAACTCGTGCACGAAGGCCTGACGCTCTCGAGCAACGCCTACGGCTCCGCCTTCTACCTCACCACTGGCTTCCACGGCCTGCACGTGACCGGCGGCCTCATCGCCTTCCTTCTCGTGCTCGCGACGACATTCGTCGTCAAGCGCTTCACCCACGACCAGGCCACGCGAGCGATCGTCGTGTCCTACTACTGGCACTTCGTCGACGTGGTGTGGATCGCACTCTTCTTCATGATCTACATCCTCAAGTAGCCCACAACTCTGGTGGCCTTGCTGCCAGGGCGAGATGACAGGACGGAAGGGACTGGCGTGAAGGGACTGGCGGCCCGTCGGCGTAATCCGATCGTGGCCTCGATGCTTCTCCTCGTGGCGCTGCTCGGCGTCGGCGGTGTCTACGCGGTCGCCACGTCCGCAGCCCCCGCCGAGGCGGTCGCGACCGGCGACCAGACCGCGATCGACGAGGGCAAGCGCCTCTACCTCGAGGGCTGCTCCTCCTGCCACGGTCTCAACGCGCAGGGCACGAGCAATGGCCCGACGCTCATCGGTGTCGGGGCAGCAGCGGTCCACTTCCAGGTCTCGACCGGGCGCATGCCGATGGCAGCACCCGGTGCCCAGGCCCCCACGAAGCCCGCCGACTACACCGAGGACGAGGTCGCGCAGATGGCGGCGTACATCGCCTCCCTCGGCCCCGGCCCGGCGATCCCCACGGCTGAGCAGCTCGACTACTCCGACGCCGACATCGCCGAAGGCGGTGTGCTCTTCCGCATCAACTGCGCCCAGTGCCACCAGGCGGCAGGCGGCGGCGGCGCCCTCACCGACGGCAAGTACGCCCCCAGCCTGATGGAGGCGACCCCGCAGGAGATCTACGAGGCCATGCTCACCGGTCCGCAGAACATGCCCGTCTTCGGCGACGGCACGCTCCAGGTCGAGGACAAGCAGGCGATCATCGCCTACGTCATGGACCTCCAGCAGGCGCCGAACCCCGGCGGCCTCTCCCTCGGGCGCCTCGGCCCCGTCTCCGAGGGCCTCTTCCTGTGGGCCGGCGCCATGGCCGCCTTCGTCGGTCTCGCCGTATGGATCGGAATCAAGGCACGATGAGCGACCTCACCACGCGCGATGGCGCGAGCGCACCCGACCACGGGCATGGTCACGGGAACGGGGATGTCCCCGCGGACGACCTCGCTCGTCCGCTCTACGAGGGCCCCGGCGCACTCCCCGCTGCCGACATCCCGCATCGTCCGCGCCGCAGCGACTTCGACCCCAAGGCCGCACGCCGCGCGGAGCGCCAGGTGGCGGGACTCTTCCTGCTGTCCATGCTCATGGTGGTGCTCTTCGTCGTCGCCTACATCGCGATCGATCCCCAGGCCGACATCTACATCCCGGTGTTCGGCGAGATCGGCTACATGAACTTCGCCCTCGGCCTCACCTTCGGCCTCGGTGTCTTCTGCATCGGCGCTGGCGCGATCCAGTGGGCCAAGAAGCTCATGCCCGACGTCGAGGTCGTCCAGGAGCGCCACTCACTCGCCTCCACACCCCATGAGGACGTGGAAACCGCCGAGCAGTACGAGCGCGGCAAGGAGGAGTCGGGCTTCGCTCAGTACAAGGTGATTCGACGCACGCTCATCGCAGCCCTCGCGCTCTTCCCGATTCCTCTCGTCGTCATGCTCCGCGACCTGTGGACCCCGACGGATTCCGCCGCGGGCCTCAGCCCGGCCGAGCAGTTGAGCACCACCGCCTGGGTCGAGGGCATGCCCATCGTCACCGACGGCACCTACGTCAAGATCCGCCCCGAGGACATCCCCGTCGGCGGCCTCGTCTCCGCGCTCCCCGAGGACATCGAGGAGATTCAGAAGGCGGAGCACAACCTCAATGCCCGCGGCAAGGCAGCGATCATCCTCGTGCGCATGGAGCCCGATGAGATCCGCGCCCAGCAGGGCGACGGCTGGGACTACCAGGGGATCCTCGCCTATTCCAAGATCTGCACTCACGTGGGCTGCCCCATCGCCCTCTACGAGCACCGCACGCATCACCTGCTCTGCCCGTGCCACCAGTCGACCTTCGACCTGGCTGACGCGGGAAATGTCATCTTTGGGCCTGCGGCTCGGCGCATGCCCCAGTTGCCGATCGGCGTGAATGAGGAAGGATTCCTTGTGGCAAAGGCACCCTTCGCAGAGCCAATCGGGCCGAGTTTCTGGGAGCGCGGATGAGCACCACCGAGAAGGTAGGCGAGTCGGTCGCGACGTACGTCGACCAGCGCGTCGGATCCAACCGATTCCTGGGGCGCAGCCTCAAGAAGGTCTTCCCCGACCACTGGTCCTTCATGCTGGGCGAGATCGCCCTCTACAGCTTTATCATTGTGCTGCTCACCGGTGTCTTCCTTACGCTCTTCTACAAGCCCAGCATGATCGAGGTCGTCTACGACGGCTCCTACGTCCCGCTCAAGGGCGTGATGATGTCCGAGGCCTACGCCTCGACCCTGGACATCTCCTTCGACGTACGCGGTGGCCTGCTCATCAGGCAGATGCACCACTGGGCGGCACTGCTCTTCATCGCCGCCATGGCCGTGCACATGTTCCGCGTGTTCTTCACCGGCGCCTTCCGCAAGCCGCGTGAGTTCAACTGGGTGATCGGCATCGGGCTCGTCACCCTCGGACTCGGTGCCGGCTTCTCCGGCTACTCCCTCCCCGACGACCTGCTCTCGGGCACCGGCTTGCAGATCGCCCGCGGCATCGTCCAGGCGATCCCGATCATCGGCACGTGGGCTGCCTTCCTGCTCTTCGACGGCGAGTTCCCGGGCACGGAGTTCATCTCCCGCCTCTACGGCGTGCACATCCTGCTCATCCCCGGTCTCATCCTGGCGCTCGTGACCGTCCACCTCATGATGGTGTGGACCCAGAAGCACACTCAGTTCCCCGGGCCGGGTCGCACCAACGACAACGTCGTCGGCTACCCGCTCATGCCGATCTACATGGCGAAGGCCGGTGGCTTCTTCTTCATCGTCTTCGGCATCACGGCACTCATCGGCGGCCTCGTCACCATCAACCCGATCTGGATATTCGGGCCCTACACGCCCGACCAAGTGGGTGCCGGCTCCCAGCCGGACTGGTACATCGGATGGCTCGACGGCGCCCTGCGCATCTTCCCCAACATCGAGACGGTGCTCTTCGGCTTCACGATCTCGTGGAACATCTTCATCCCCTCGGTGATCATCCCGGGCATCGTCTTCACCGTGGCCGCGCTCTATCCCTTCCTCGAGGCCTGGGTCACGGGTGACAAGCGGAACCACAACCTCCTCGACCGGCCGCGCAACGCCCCCACGCGCACCGCTCTCGGGGTCATGGCGATCACGTTCTACGTGCTGCTCTTCATCGGCGGCGGCAACGACATCATCGCCATCACGTTTGATCTGTCGATCAACTCGATCATCTGGTTCCTGCGCATCGCCGTCATCGTGTTGCCGCCCATCGCCTTCCTCGTCACACGCCGGATCTGCATCGGCCTGCAGCGCAGGGACCGCGAGAAGCTCCTCCACGGCTACGAGTCCGGGCGGATCCTGCGTCTGCCGCACGGTGAGTTCATCGAGGTGCACGAGCCGCTCAACGTCAAGGATCGCGCCGTTCTCGAGTCGGCCATCGAGGCCTACCGGGCTCCGCTGCCGGCACCCGAGAGGGTCGATGCCAACGGAGTGGCCAACAAGCACTACCGCATCGACGTGATCCGCTACAAGCTCTCGCGCTGGTTCTACGCCGACGACATCGTGCCGCCCACGCGCGCCGAGATCGACGCCGGCCAGGCACACGTGAGCCATGACGCAGCCCTCGAGGCACCCCTGCACGCCTACGACGAGGACGAGACCGTGATGGTGCCCTTCCACGGTGGAGTCCTCCACACCGCAGGCGAGCCCGCGACCAATCGCGAGCAGCTCGAGGAGCGCGGCGGCAACCTCTACCTCCACACGATCGACCCATCGAGCGCCCCGGCCACCCCACGGTGCCGGGGCGCTCGGCACTCGTCCGAAGCACTCCTTGAACTGCTAGGTTCCGAGTCCAGCGCTCTACCTCAGGGCGCAGACGAGGAGAAATTTCGGCGTGACCAGTTCGTCACCCGACCTTCCCGCCCTCTCGCGTCGGGACATGCTCCGCTGGTCGGCCTTCGTTGCCGGGACGGCCCTTGCGGCTCCGGGACTGCTCTCCGCGCCCGTGGGTCGCACGGCGATTCGCGCCGAGGGGGTGCGGGTCGCCAGCGCCGAAGACGCCGCGCAGATGGTTCATCGGCTCGCATTGGAAGCCGTGGCGAGCGACAACCGCGGGGTGGGCGGGCTCATCATCGACAACCGCACAGGCGAGGTCATCCGCGAGGGCCGCAACGGCCGCTTCCGTGCCGTCGCTCCAGCCGTCGCAACGGCCCCCGACCAAACCTTCACCTGGGACTACACCCAGCACGGCGAGACATCGCTCGTCGGCTGGTACCAGGCGAACCGGAGGTCTCTACGCCTGCCTGACCCACGCCACCTCACCGTGATCACGAGCCTGGACCCCTGCGCCATGTGCACGGGGTCCCTCATCACCGCAGGCTTCACCGCGGGCGTCGTCGCCTTTGATCCCACGGGCGGCATGAACATCACGATGGACGGCAGGTTCCCGACGCTGCCCCTAAGCCTGAGGCCCGAGGCCCGTGACTCGTTCGGGTTCTACGCGGTGCAGTACATCCGTGCCTACGACGGTGCGGCCGGCGTGCCGCTACGCCAGAGCGAGATCACGCCAAACTCCGCTGCCGCATGTGCCAACGTGTTCTTCGACAACTCCGCGGGCGTGCGCAACGTCGACCGGGACGTCCCCCTGGATGCAGTGACGGATCCGCGAGACTTGCCCGTCGACGATCCGATGCGGGTCGCCCTGGCCAAGGTGTCGCCCTACGCCTTCGCTCTGCGCCTCGCCGACCCGCGGCGACCGGACGGAGCCCTGCTCAGTCTGCTGCGCCGACTCGAGCGGCGTACTCCCGGCGCTCGCAACGCGGTGGCCTTCATCGACCCCTTCGGCAATCTCCTCTTCGCGTACCCCGACCTCCCGTCCCGCGGGTCGATCGCTACCGCCTTCTTCAACACCACCCAGGCCTACGCCCGGACCCGCTACCGGCTCTTTAACGATCCGTCCACGCACGTGCAGGCCCGGAATACGCTGACAGGTCCAAATGCCGGCACATTCGTGTGGCTGCGCGCACCGGAGCCCCACGCGATGACGACGGTCAAGGACCTGGGGGCCTATGGGTCCACGATCGGCAGGGCCGCGCCCGGCAACTTCCAGTACTACCTGCGCCCTCGGTCGGGAACCATCGAGCAGCTGCGTCGCCAGATCTCGCTGATGCCGCCGTTCTATACCGAGGTCGCTGCGATCGACCCGCGTCAGGTCGCCGGCTACTGAGTCCCGGGGACGCCCCGGCCATCCACGGCTCCGGGGCGGTTCTCTGTCCGGGCATCGTGGTCCGTTCCTTGCTACCGTCCAGTCCCATGGGGCACCAGGCCGCGCGCAAACGCGCCATCGCTTGGGGAGCCGCGGCCCTCGCCCTCGCCGGCCTCGTCGGGACAGCACTCCCCGCCAGCGCCGACCCCGAAGTGGCACGGTCCCCAACAACGCGCCAGG
>CAJBMR010000334.1 GCA_903954205.1 uncultured bacterium
CCGGCTCCTGTCCCCGGCGAACGAGCAGGATGCGCCCCTCCGGATCGCGCACGATGCCGCCGGCGCACGGGATGCTCCATAACACCGGGGAACCAGCGGGCGGGGTAGTGCCCCAGGGCACTTCGATGCCCGCTGGCAAGCCATCGAGACCCGGCCACGTCGTCATCGCCAGAGTGAAGCGATGCTGGGCGCCTGGCTCCTCCGAGACAGGCTCGAGGGCGATGTGCACCAGCGGGCTCTCGTGCGTGGCTTGCCGACCGAGATGATCGAGTGCCGCGCGGATCTCGGCGCGCACCGCAGGCGACAGGTAGAGCCACATGGCCGAGTGCCATACGACGAGCGTCGTACCCCGCTGCAACTCGAGGCCGCGCACGTAGTCCAGGGCATCCGCGGTCACGAGAGATACGTCGATCCCTCCCGCCACGTCGAGCGCCCCGCGCAAGCGCTCGAAGCGGTCTGTGTGATCCGGCCAGATGAAGGACGTGAGCGTCAGCCGGCCATCCGTGCTGGTCGCGTCGACAGGGGCGAGGTCGCACCCGACGCGTTCGACGATGACGGGCAGCGCTCCCCATGCGGCGTGGTCCTCGGCCACGACAGCCTCGGCGATGAGACCGTCGACTCTGAGCGACAGCCCCGCCGAGCAACCAATCTCGTGGAGACGCACCGGAAGTCCGAAACCCCGCGCGACTCGTCGTAGGAGCGCGCCGAGGCCCACGGTGCGCCCCACCTCATTGGTCTGCGGCACCAGAGCCAAGGCAGCGGCAATGGCCTCGCGGTGTGCATCGACGGTGGCAAGGAATGCGCGCCGCAGGGACGCCCTCTGCTCATCGGTGGTGGGTGCGGTGCCGCCGACCGTCGGCAGGTAGATGGCGACCTCGGGAGCCTCGCGCGCCAGCGCCAGGCGATGCACCGCCGAGAAGAGTCGCAGCGGCAGCATGTCGCCCACCCGGGCATCCGCATAGGGGGCCAGGAGCGACAGCAGGGGCTCTTCGTGCGACCACTCCGCCACGCAGCGTGCGAGATCGGCGTACGTCGGAGCCCCGAGCCGATCGCACGACGCTCCGATATCGAGGAAGATCTCGCTGATCCCCGTTCGACTATCGCGGCTAGGGCCCATGCCGTGAGCGTAGGCGTGTCGCTGGCCGAAAGGCCACCGGGAGCGCGCGCGCGGCGTAGCCTGACCGCCCATGAGCCAGACGTCGACGCAGTCACGCATGACCGGCAAGCGCATCCTCTTCGGGGTCAACGGCCTCGTCGCAGGATTCGGCGCTCTCTTCTCCTTCACGTTGACGGTCCTCGGCACCTACCCCAGCGAGAACACCAATCCCACCGCGCTGGGCTTTGCCGACCAGGGACTTCTCGGCCGAGTCTTTGACTACTTCACCTACTTCACCCTGTGGTCCAACATCCTGGTCGCGATCGTGATGCTGATGCTCTTCGCGCGACCCGACCGCGATAGCTTCTGGTTCCGCGTCCTCCGGCTCGACAGCGTGCTCATGATCGTCGTCACGGGCATCATCTACAACGTCGTGCTCGCAGCCACGGCCAAGAATCAGGGCCTGGAGGTCTGGACCAACTTCTTCCTCCACGTCCTCACGCCGCTCCTGACGTTCGTGGTGTGGCTGATCGCCGGTCCGCGCGGCTGGATCTCGTGGCGCATCATTGCGGCGAGCCTCATTCTGCCGATCATCTGGCTGGTCTTCGCGTTGGTGCGCGGTGCCTTCATCGGGGCCTACCCCTACGGATTCCTCGACGTCGCCACCTACGGCTACGGCACCGTGCTTACCAACGTGGCCGGCATCGTGGCCTTCGCCATCGTGCTCTGCCTCATCCTCTGGGGCATCGACTGGGTGATCCGTCGCGTCGGTCAGCGCGCGTCAGCCGCGTAGGGCGTACTCCTCCAGCAGGCGCCGCGCGATGATCATCTTCTGGATGTCTGCAGTGCCCTCGCCGATCATGAGCATCGGCGCCTCGCGGTAGAGCCGCTCGATCTCGTACTCCTTGGAATAGCC